>CAXMOQ010000016.1:0-311 GCA_964195015.1 uncultured Flavobacteriaceae bacterium
TGAATCTTGGAAATATATGAAGGCAGAGTTCCGCCAGCCGACTCCTGAAGAGATTGAAGAACCTTTGGTTGTATTAGCAGAAGCAGGTAAAGCTCCTGAAGGCATGGATCCAGCTGCCGTTGTAGGAGCCGTTGTAAAAGCTGTTGTTACAATTGAAGTTCTTAATAGACCTTATATGTTAGCAACGGTAAAAGGACCAAGAGGGAATTACTTAACGATACCAATGGAAGATACTGAATTAATAAAGCAGCTAAATGTTGGTCAGATCGTTATCCTTACTTATGCAGAGGCTCTAGCAGTTTCACTTGAGA
>CAXMOQ010000016.1:321-32045 GCA_964195015.1 uncultured Flavobacteriaceae bacterium
GTAAAGGGTACTTATAAAATAGAGGGACTACTCGTGTTCTTCCCTTTTTACAAGCGCCCTTACATTAATAATAATGGGAGAAATATAGCGTATTAACGTATTTAATTTTACCATATGACAAAGATTTTTTCATTTATTAAAACAACCATAATTGGTGGCATATTCTTTATCGTCCCTTTGTTTTTGGTATTTTATATTTTCGGAAAAGTAATCATTGTTTCTCGACAATTGGTTGCTCCAATTGTAGAAATGATTCCCGTAGATACAATTGCAGGACAAATTCTGTCTCGTATTATTGTTTTTGTTGTTCTTATACTTTTTTGCTTTCTGGGAGGATTATTGGCCAAAACTAAAAAAGCCACAAAATTAAGAATATGGGTAGAGGAAAATATACTTTCTATGATTCCAGGTTATACCTTGATTAAAGGGATGACTGAAACGGCTACTGGTATGGCGACTGAAAATTTAAATGAAGTTGTATTAGTCGATATTGAAGAAGTGTGGCAGATAGGTTTTTTAATGGATAGAATTGATGAGGATTTGGCTACGGTTTATATTCCCGGGGCCCCAAACCCTATGTCGGGAGATGTTGTATTTGTTAAATGGGATAGGCTTAAAATAATTGATGTCCCTGGATTAAACGCTATGAAATTGTTAAAAAAATTAGGCTTGAATTCAAAATCAATTCTAAATGATAAAGTTCATAGCGATATTTTTAAGCAAAAGGATAATGAATAGTTTAGATCTAAAAGAAAAAGACTTTAAGGATTCCCTTATTTTTTTAAATGATTTCTTCTTTTGATTTAATCAAAGCATATTAAATGGCATATTTATTTCAAACAAATAAACGAAAACCACTTTTTTCTATTGTAAATATTGTGGTTTTTTGTTTAATTATATGTTCCAATATCGGATCTAAAATTTTCGCTCAAGATCTTGAACCCAGACGTTGGACACCTATGCCTTTGGGAGTTAATGTTATTGGAGGTGGTTATGCGTATACACATGGTGAGATATTTTTTGATCCATTATTGCAAGCGGAGGATGTTACCACAGAAGTTAGCTCTTTTGTTCTAATTTACGTTCGCCCTTTTAAACTTGGAAATAAATTGGCACGTATTGATGCCATGGTGCCTTATAGTTTGGCGCAATGGGATGGGATGGTATCAGATGTTGCTGTTACCGTTAAGAGAAACGGATTTGCAGATCCAAGGTTGAGGTTCTCTTTAAACCTTATAGGGCCCAATGCTATGGGACCAAAAAAAATGCAAGAATATATGGCTGCTCATCCTGTAAATACGACTGTAGGCGTTTCTCTGGCAATAACATTCCCTCTTGGACAATACTTTGGAGATAAATTGCTTAATTTGGGTCAGAATCGTTTTGTATTTCGCCCTCAAATTGGGATGGTACATAATTGGGGTAATTGGTCGTATGAATTTACAACCTCGGTATTCTTATTCACTGCCAATGAAGATTTTTATATCGACCGCACCAATAAACAAGACCCTGTTTTTGCTTTTCAAACACATCTTATGAGAAGATTTAAACATAGAATTTGGGCTTCTTTGAGTGTGGGCTATGGATTAAGAGGACAATCTATTGTAAACAGTCAACCTAATAAGGATCAGCGTGGAGATCTAGCAGGTGGGTTTTCGTTAGGGTTCCCGTTAATGAAAAAGCATTCGCTCAAATTTGCCATTGTACGCTCTCAAACGTCGAAAGATGTTGGATCTGATATGAATAGTTTTGCGATAGTCTGGTCTTTTCTTTTTTAATTGGTATAAAAGCTATAATGAATAGCATTAGACGATAACGAGTTATTCATATTTTAGGAACGCTTCATGGCCAATTAATTTATAAAAATTATTTGAAGTCACTTTTCAAAATGAACTTTGATACTAAAGAAGGTTGGTCTTTAAAACTAAATTTAAAAGCTGTCTAAAAAGCTTCATTTACTCCAAAATAGAAACCACTACTACCATCTATACCCTTTCCAATATCGACACGAATCCAAGTATTTTGATCTTTAAGAATTTTATAACGAATGCCTCCCCCAAAACTCGGTTTCATATTATTAAGGCTAAAAAAATCACTAGCGATATGGGCGACTTCACCAAATAAACCAAAACCATTTAAAGCCCATCGTGGATGAAAACGATATCTGTATTCTCCCTGTACCACGTACATATGCCTGTCAATAAATCTGCCTTGAAAATATCCTCTTGCTCTATTACTTCCGCCATAGGCCGCTAAACCTTGAAAGGGAGGATCTCCATAATTGCCTTCATAATATAATTGCAATGCTATTATACTCCGTTTTCCTAGTTTTCGATATGTGCGCAAGTCGCCAATAAATTTATTATAGGTTTGAGTTGCTCCGAAAAGTTCACTAGAAAATTGAGCACTCAATTTAAGAAATCGCCCCGAGATTGGCGACCCTATATTATCTCTTGAATCTAAATTAAAAACTACTCCAAATCCACTTATAATAGCACTATCGCTTCCTAATATATCTCCACTTGCCAAAAGGCCATCTTCTTTTACTTCAGTTATATTATGATTTTCATAATTATAATCGAAACCAAAATTAAGTGTTGGTGGTAGCCTTCTTAAGAAACTTACTTTAAATATATGTGATGTCATATCATAAGCTTCCTTATTACTATCTGGTGTATCAATTCCAACACCCCAAAAGGAATTAGGATAGATCTTAAATTTATAACTCATATCAAGAAAATAGTCCCCTTTACCAATATAGATTTGAGGAATAATATCAAGTATTATTTGTTTATTTGTAGTATAAATACCATCGAAAAATATATTGGATACCCTGTCATTATATTTATTTTTATTCTTAAGTAAGAACAACTGACCGCCAGCCCCAAAACCGAAATCGGTTTCCGGGGTATAAAAAATAATGGGAACCGCTACAAATTGATAATTTTTAGATTTAGCAATAGTATCTGTTTTAAAAACATCATTGGCATTTTGACTCCATGAGTTTAGGGTCAAAAAAAATAAAATCAATATTGGAATATGTGCATTCTTCATTAAAATTAATTCTAATCCACTAAAATATTAAATCCAAAAGAAAAATTTAAATCACTTATGGTAATGTTAGCATTATTTATATTTTCACTAGGCAATGACTTACTTTCAACATCAATCCAAGAAACGCCCCAAATAAGACCTAAATTAAAAGCAATTCGATCATAAATAATATAGGCGTACCCAAGTGTTATATGCGTACCAAAACCAGCTCCTTTATCTATATTTTCAATAAAATTATCTTCCTGAATTATGCCAATTTCATCTCTGTAAAGCACAAACCCTGGAGATAGACTAATAAAGAGTGAGCCTACTTCACTTTTTGACAAATAATATGATCCAATTGGTCCAATAAAAATATTTTCGGTAGTCCTTAAATTTCCAGTATGGCTTTCAATATTTTTTCGTTCCATATTAGTGGTAAATCCAATACTTAACCGATTCTTAATAAAATTACTCATACTAATTCCAATGCCATATCGATTGCTTATAGATGTTTCATTAAAGCTTTTATTCTCTGTAGAACTGGAACCAATAACTCCTGACAGGCCAATAAGCCATCTTCCCTTTCTAAAAGAGGTTGTTATGGAATCATTTTTAATGTCTTGCGCCAAGGCATTTGGAGATAAAACCAAAAAAAATGAAAACAATAGAATTATTAATAAAGGTTTGTTGAACAAATTGTATTTTTTTTAAGGAAGCTTTATAAATTAAATCTTAAACGGGACACAAGCCCAAAGGTGTCCATATCATAGACAAAAGTATCGGTGACACTTCCATTTTTGTAATCAATCCCAATTTGACGATAGCCAATCATGGCATGGAAGAGATTAGAAAACTTATAACCTACATCTGCTTGTATTTGCCATGTAAAGTCAGAGCCAATACCAAAGCCGCCAAGATCTC
This sequence comes from uncultured Flavobacteriaceae bacterium, assembly GCA_964195015.1. GTDB lineage: Bacteria > Bacteroidota > Bacteroidia > Flavobacteriales > Flavobacteriaceae > CAXMOQ01. Next base: position 4,279 of record CAXMOQ010000016.1, read on the forward strand.
CACGAACATTGAGAAACCAATCTTCATTAAAGTCGTGTTCAGCTCGTAAAACAATAACGGGATCAACCCAGCTTTCGGTAATGGAAGCACTTCTTGCACCAATAATATCTGGTTGAAATACAAGATTAATATCCGTACTCATACTTACGAGCCTTGCCGCGGCACCAACTTCCAACCATGATGAAACACGTTTTAAACCTGCAACTTCCCAAATGGTTTCTGTAAGTGATACTTCTCCGCTTTCTACTAATAACGAACTTGTTGCTCCTTGTGCTAACTTCATATACACTAAATCGGAGCTAATTGCCCAGCTTCCATTGTTCGCTTCAAGGTATAACATAACGCCCATTTTAAGCTGGCTAAAGATATCGCCAACGTTGGCATCTACCTCAACTGGAGGTAAATTTCGTATCTGGGTTTCGCCTTTCATTTTAGGAAACATGAGATAGGGTTCTACAACATAATTCCATTCAGATTTTCTTGTATCCTCTGCAGCGGTTTGTGCATCTTGGGCAACAATAGCTATGGAGCTTAATATTAAACAAACGGTTATGAAGTTTTTAATCATCTCATTATTTTTATTTGGTTAATCCTGGTTTTTAAAAGGTGCATCTATTTAGGCTATAATTGCCTCGTTCTTAAATTTGATAATAATTTATGACACCGAATTTATGCCAAGTGCGTTTATAAAAAGTATCGAAAATTACTTTACGGTATATCCTTTCGCTTCCAAGCACACCGAAAAGGCTTTTTTATAATTATCCATAAGCTCTTGTTCCATCGCAGCTGCTTGTTGATTAGCTTGCTGCTGTTGCTGCTGATCACCCATTTGTTTTGCTCTACGTCCTCGTATTCCCCCTGCAACCGCACCAATGGCGGCACCTTTCCCAGTATCTCCTGCAATAGCACCTATAGCTGCTCCGCCGGCCGCTCCTCTTGCTGCGCCTCTAACTGCTGCGCCATCGGGAGATGTATCTACTTGAGCAGCTTGCACTTGAGTAGGGTTTAGTGGATCGACCCCTGTTTGATCCTTTGCCCATTTAACGCAATACATTTCATCGGCATCCTGTGCCTCAGCATCTTTACCATCCGGTGGAAACACATATAGGCCCAAGCCTTTGGCTACACCATCATTACTTTGTGAAAAAGAGAAATTTATTCCTACAACAATAATAAATACGAGTATTAATTTTAAGTTCTTCATTGAATTTAGTTTTAATTCATTCCCGTGTAGACGCGAATCTATTTTTTTAAATTTTTTATTAATATATTCTAAAGCCTAATTGGTATAAAGCATCTGCTTCATTATAAAAAGTGATGCTTTTGATGATTTTACCATTTTCAATTTGATAAACAGAATTTGCCCATATAGTTACTTCGCCTATTTCGGCTTGATAAGTAATATTTAATTCTGCCCAATTAGATACCCATTCACCTTGATGTTCACCATCGGAAATCGTAAAAGCAGCATTTCTTGATTTGTTGTATTTAATGTTTTCATACAAGTTTTCAGTATTATCTTTCCAATTCTTAAGCACCGCTGGCTTTCTAATTGAATCTCCGTAAGAAGGACCAAGCCCAAGATAATTTTCATCGAGAATGGATTCCATAATGTCGTAATCTTGCGATTCTACCGATTGGATATATTTTTCAATCAAGGCTACATTTTCAGCTGAATTATTATTGCATCCGATTAAAAACATTCCAAGAATAATGGTTAAAATAAAGTGTTTCATGTTGTGTTTAATTTAATTATGAAAAAATAAGATCGTTGTATGTGATTAAAGATAAACATTTTTTATAAAATGTTCTGTCGTTTATGTTCAATGAAATCCATTTATGTTTGGATTTTTCTTTCATGTCTATGACGTTTTCATTCCACCGTTTGGTATAAAGAGCGTTTTAACACCCTTTATAAAATGTTGTGTACTGTTTATTTATCTGGTTGATACGGGTCTTGCTGCCCTGGTTTTATAGCTGGGTTTTGCTTTAGAGATATCATATGTTCTGAAAGCTGACCTAGCGCAGCCTTCGGCACCCAAGTATTTGGAAAAAGCACATTGTTTTTTTCTTGCGGATCTGTATAGAGATTATAAACTCTAGGCATTGTGTACGTGATCATCTTACTGTTCCATGCATCCTGTTCTTTAAAGTGCAGTTTCCAATTTTTCCATTTAACACCGAATATGTCCTTGCCCATGTACACAATGAAACCATCGCGGCCAGATTCCGCTTGCTTGCCAAGCAAAAAATCACTCATGTTTACACCATCAATAACGCGATCTTTTGGGACTTCTGCATCAGCAAATTCAGCTAGAGTTGGAAAAATATCCATGGCGTGTACAATTTCATCACTTGATGTTCCTGCGGCAATTTTTTCTGGCCAACGCATCACAAATGGTACTCGTAATGCGCCTTCAAATCCCGTAAATAGTGTGCCCCTCCAAGGTCCTGCAGAACCATTGGCTGCCGTTTCTACTGTAAGATTTGTACTTCCAAAATCAAGTGCTTCAGGGCCGTTATCCGCAGTAAAAATAGAGATGCTATTTTCAACAACTCCTAATTCGTCAATCTTATCTAATAACTCACCGGTATAACTATCTATTTGCATTAACAAATCAGCCCAAGGGCCATTACCAGATTTTCCTATGAAATCAGGATGTGGCATGGTTGGGAAGTGGGTGGCCGTATATGGAAGGTAAACAAAAAATGGCTTTTCATCTTTGACACTTTTTTCCATAAATTTTAATGCTTTGTCGGTTAAATCTCTATCAATTAAAGGGCGATAATCTAAACGATAAGGGCGAACGTTTTTTGGTATTTCTCCTTTTGATGCTTCCATTACCTGTGTTTCTGAAACTTCACTTTCAGCAAAACCATCCAATGATGAATAGGTAGATTCGTCGGTGGAATTAGGGATGCCATACCATGTGTCAAATCCTTGATCGGTTGGAAACCTACCTTCGGTTCGCCCAAGATGCCATTTACCAAACATACCGGTAGCATAACCAGCTTTCGAGAGCATCTCCGCTATGGTAACTTCCCATTGGACAAGGCCGTAAACGCCCTCTCCCAGAGGCACAGTAGCATTGCCACTTCTAATAGCATAACGCCCTGTCATTAAAGCAGATCGTGACGGCGTGCATTGTACTTCTACATTAAAGTTGGTAAGTCGCATTCCTTCATCGGCCAACTGATCCATTCTAGGTGTAGCAGCACCTCTCATAATTCCTCCTCCATTAAAGCCTGGTTCACCCCAACCAAAATTGTCCATAAATACTATTACAATATTGGGTTTTTCCTGTGCTACTAGATTTGTAATTGCAAAGATGGGTAGAAGTAATGCGAGGGTTAAAATCTTTGTTTTCATTTTAATGTTTTTAAGTTTATGTCATACAAATTGGCATAAAGAGTAAAGGGCGCTAACACGCCCTTTACATCCTTTTAATAATTTCTATTTTTCAGGAATACTGATAACTACTTTGTCAACTGTTCCGGTGAACTTAGAATCTTTCATATCCTTAAACACCAAATCCGCTACTTGGGTGGCTTCATCCATAGCTACATCTGCTGTTTCATCAGCAGAGAAAACAGCTGGCTGTGTTTTTTCAACCCGACCTTCAGATACTTTTTTACCATCTACATATAAAGATGCGGTACCACCTTTACCGGTTCCACCGCCATCATATTCAAAAATCAGTTTTATCTCTGCGTTTTCTTGAGAGAGTTTAGTTGGTGATGAAATGGTGTATCGCTTCAATCCGAAATAATTATACGTATAAGCAGGCTTACCTTGATCCATGTATACCGCCCATCCACCAAACTTACCACCTTGGCATAAGATGATTCCTCGGTCATTTCCTTCTAGAGAAACATTAGCTACGATAGTTTTTGAATTGTTCTTAATATTCAAAAAGGTGTTTTCTAATATTCCTTCCATACCCTGTGCTAAGGTCAAACTGGTTCTATCTCCCATCAAGTCTGGGCGCCCAGCAATTGCAGCATTAAAACGTTCATATAAACGATCGTCCAATGGGTACACATTGTTTGCAATAGCCTCTTTCTCAAACAATTTTACCAATTCTTCAATCCTTTCAGGGTGCTGATCGGCCAAGTTGTTGGTTAAACTAAAGTCTTCATCTACATTATATAATTCCCATTTTTCTTCTAGGAATGGTTTTCTAGGCTTGCCTACCCATGGAACCATATGTACAACTCTCGCCATCCAACCATCATTGTATATAGCTCTGTTACCAAACATTTCAAAATACTGCGTATTATGACGCCCTTCTGCGCTAGCGTTATCTGTTGCGTACAACATACTTACACCATCCATTGGGATTTGTTCCACACCATTAATTGTTTTAGGTGCAGGTATATTAGTTGCTTCTAAAATGGTAGAAGCTACATCATTTACATGGTGGAATTGACTTCTTACTTCGCCTTTGGATTTAAATCCATTTGGCCAATGCATTACCATTCCATTTCGAGTTCCACCAAAATCTGCGGCCATTTGTTTGGTCCATTTAAATGGTACGTCAGTAGCTACTGCCCAAGCTGCAGTCATATGTGGAAATGAGTTTGGTCCGCCCCAGTCATCTGCTTTTGCTAACATAGATTCGATGGTCTCTTCACCATGAACACCATTTAAATGAACCATTTCGTTGTATGTCCCTTCAAGACCACCTTCACCACTTGAGCCATTATCTCCCATAACGTAGATAAAAAGTGTGTTATCTAACTCACCAATTTCTTCAATCGCATCCACCATTCTACCTACTTCGTTATCGGTATGATCAGTAAAACCAGCAAAAGTTTCCATTTGTAAAGTGAATAATCTCTTTTCATCAGCCGAAAGTGTTTCCCAATCTTTAAAATCTGAAGGCATTGGTGCAAGTCGAGTGTTTTGTGGAATCACACCCATTGCCTTTTGACGTGCAAATGTTTCTTCACGAAGTTTATTCCAACCACTATCAAATTTGCCTTTATATTTTTCAATCCACTCTTTAGGAGCATGGTGTGGTGCATGTACAGCTCCGGGGGCATAATATACCATGAAAGGTTTGTCTGGGGTCATAGCTTGTTGGAATTTAATCCAATCAATGGCCTCATTCGTCATATCAGTAGAAAAATGATAATCAGGATCATCTGGTTTTTCCATTTTTGTGACACCATCAAAAATCACAGGATCCCACTGGTTTGTTTCACCACCAATAAAACCATAAAATTTATCAAACCCAGAATTAGTTGGCCATCTTGTGTATGGCCCGGAGACCGATACCTCCCAAGTTGCGGTTTCATGCCATTTTCCAAATGCAGCAGTGCTGTATCCGTTTAGTTTAAGGGTTTCGGCAACATACTTTGCGTTGTCTGGTCGAATGCCTTGGTTTCCTACAAATCCAGTAGCAACTTCCATCACAGACCCCACATTTACCTTGTGGTGATTCCTACCAGATAATAGCGAAGCGCGCGTTGGTGAACACAAAGCGGTGGTATGGAAACGATTAAATTTTAGACCGTTATCTGCCAAACGGTCAAAGGTTGGTGTTTCTATAGCTCCGCCAAACGTAGAGGTAGCACCAAAACCAATATCATCAATCATTACAACAACAATATTTGGTGCACCTTCTGGCGCTTTAATTTCAAAAATGTCTGGTTTGGTTACGTTTCTTGCATCCATTTCGGTGACAACCGGAAGCGTTGGTGGTTGTATAGGTAGAATTGTACGATCTATTTCGTTGCTAACTAAGTTTGTACCGAGGTCATTATTAGTTTGTGGTTTACAACTAAAGATTAGTACTAACAAAAATGTCTTGATTAAAAATTTTAATTTCATCTTTTTTATTTAAGGTTAATTAATAGCTTATGAACTCTTTATTAAACATAGGTTGGCAAAAAAACGGAAGACATAAAAGTACGAATTTTTTTATAATTTTCCAGCATTCGTTTTTTTCAAGAAATTGAGAATCAATTTTAAATTGACATTATGATTTGTTTCAAAACATAATAATTCTCTGAATCGTGCAAAAAATAGGTAAAGAACCAATAACGTTAACGGAAATGCTTTTCATAAAGAATAGCCAGTTTTTTTATATATTGCATTAGACGTTCGTTACCAATTGTACGAGTAAATGAACACTATTTTATAAAACATATCTTGTACTTTGTATTTATCTTAAAAACAATGATTAATCGACTAACCAATGCAAAAAGATAATCCATGAAGTATATTGTGATGCTCATGTTAAGTGTAGCTTTTTTTGCATCAAAAAGTTTGTATTCACAAGAGGTTAAGCTGCAAACGGGTTTAAAAAAATATGAGTTGGTTCCCGCACCTTACCTGAATTATAGTAAAGTTTTGGGCTTTGGCTATGGTATAGCGCCTATGATCTTGTATAGAGTTTCTAAAAAAGATACCATCTCACCCAAATCCCTTACGGGCTTGTTAGCAGCCTATACTACCAATAAATCGCATTTGTTTATAGCGTACAGCAAATTTTATTTTAATGAAGATGATTGGAGGCTATCGGTAATTGCTGGAAAAGGCGATGTGAATTTCCAATTCTATCTGGAATCAGACTTACCTGTTGGTGGTTTTTACGATTATAACTCCGATTTTTCGTTTGTCGGGATGAGGCTTCAACGCCGTGTTTTTAATAAATTATATTTAGGTGTTTCTTATGGATATGTGGAAACCTTTACAACGTTTGATAATTTCCCTACTGGGATAAACTTTAGTAATCATATCTTACAAATGAGTATCATCTCCGATCAAAGAGACGATGTATATTATCCCAGAAAAGGATATATAGCTAAATTATTGTGGACAACAAGACCTGTATGGTTATCTAATGATGCGAATTCTAATACCATAGAATTGGTCTATAATGGTTATAAAAGTATGAGACAGAATAAAGATGTTCTGGCGGGAAGAATTAGGGTAGAAGTAGGTTTTGGAGATATTAGCTTTAATGAACAAGTGATTATAGGCCGTGTTGATTTACGAGGATATAACGACGGGAAGTACCGTGGTGATGCCATATATTCTGCGCAAGGAGAGTATCGCTGGAATTTTTATAAGAGCATTGGTATTGTTGGTTTTGCTGGTATTGCAACCTTAACGGGATCTATTAATGACGATTTTAACGGGAAACTTTACCCCAGTATTGGAACGGGAGTGCGCTATAATTTTTTTAAAGAAAATAAGATCAATGTTGGACTCGATGTAGCGTTAGCTAAAGATGATTGGGGGCTTTATTTTAGAATAGGCGAAGCTTTTTAAAGATTTTGTGATTTTGAATTTAGTAAAGAATGAATATATTTACATTTAGAATGAATATAGGAAAAACCAAATATTTAGTAGTTCTCATCTTATTGATGAGCCTTACGTTAGGGGCTCAAAATGACACTATTCAATTGAAGAATAGCGATGTTCTATTGGGAGAAATAAAGTCATTCTCTACAGGGATTTTAGTTATTGAAACTTCTTATAGTGATGAGGATTTTAGAATTGAATTTAACAAAGTTAAGGCGATAAGTGTTCAAAGAAAATGTATTATTGGCCTAACACAGGGCAGACGTCGCTATGGAAATATAAGATCTGATGCCCAAGGAAAAGTGACCATTACCGATGAAGATGGTAATGTGGAACATTTCAAACTGGAAGAGATCACCTTTTTACAGGAAATAAGTGATAACTTTTGGGATCGTTTTCGAGGCAATATAGATTTGGGTTTTAATTTTACAAAGGCCAATCATGACACTCAATTTACTACTTCTGGGCAACTTGAATATATTAGTGAAATATGGTTATTTAGTAGTGATATAAATGTACTTAGTTCTAGTCAAGACAGTGTGGCTAAAACGAAGCGAAGAGACGCCAAGATGGAGCTAAAAAGGATATTACCTAGAAAATGGTATTTGTTGGGTGCTTTATCTTATCTTTCAAATACCGAACAAGCGCTTGACGCACGGTATAACCCAAATCTTGGTATTGGAAAGCTTTTAAAAAGCACGAATAAGCTTTACCTTGGAGTAACTGTTGGCTTTGCGTATAATATTGAGAATTATGTAGATGCATCTTTAGATAAAACTTCTACCGAGGTTTTTATTTCTTCAGGTTTTAATATGTTTGACTATAAAGATTTTGATCTTAAGACAACCATTAAATTTTATTATAGTCTATCGGAAAAAGGAAGATTTCGAACGGACTATGATTTAAATCTTAAATACGATATGCCCTTAAATTTTTATATTAAATTAGGATTCACTTTAAATTATGACAACCAATCAGCTATAAGTGGCAGTGATTTCGATTATATACTTTCCAGTGGTTTAGGATGGAAGTTTAATAAATAAAATGCAACATTATGAAAACATTATTTAAATTTATTATCGGATTGCCGGTTATTTGCTCATTTCTTATTTCGCTAATTTTTATGGGAGGTGGTGTTTACAAAGCAGTCCAAGGGACTGTTGGCATTTTAAAAGGACAACTTGGAACAGAAACCACTCCTGGTGTAAAACTTTTCACAGCGCTTGACGTTTTTCTATTAGGATTTCTCTTTATAATTTTCTCTATAGGATTTGCGCAACTTTTTTTCCCGAAACCTTCAAAATTCATTACTCTTATTGATGTCGTTACACCACAATGGTTAAAGGTTGAAAACTTTACCCAACTCAAATTAGTTCTTTGGGATACGTCAGTAACAACCTTGGTAGTATTGTTTGTTGGAGATGCATTCAAAGCCTATGGAACCTATACTTGGGATTTAACAATTATTCCCATTGCTATTGTACTTCTATCATTAGGTAAGTTCCTAATAATAAAGAAGTAAAATCATTTAATGGCACCTAATAGATATTATGCACTTTTCTTTTTTATGGTTCCTAATTATTTTGAGCTCAACTATTAAGAAGAACAAAGGAAGCAAACTCCGATATAAGAATTAAGGTCGAATTATCCTTGTTTATGAATTTCAACTTGATGTGGGAAAGGAATTTCGATTCCAGCAGCATCCAGAGCTTCTTTACAGTTTTCAAGTACTGCTGCACGAACCGCCCAATAATCTTCTACATTTGCCCAAGTAAAAACCGAAAAATTGATAGAACTATCGGCTAATTCAGAAATATTCACTGTTGGTTCAGGGTCTTTGCGAACACTGGGAACAGCAACTATAGTATCCATTAACACTTTCTTGGTTTGTTTTATATCCGAACTATAATCTACACCAATAAATAGACTCACTCTTACAAACCCTAACTGACTAATGTTAGTTATATTTCCGTTTGACAAGGCTCCATTAGGTACATACACCGTTTTGTTTTCGGGAGTCCTAATGATTGTGGAAAAAATTTGGATATCAACTACAAATCCTTTTTCACCTTGAACATCAATGAAATCACCAATGTTAAAAGGTCTAAATAGCATAATTATAGCACCACCAGCCAAATTTGCTAAGGCGCCTTGTAAGGCGAAACCAATACCCAAACCTGCCGCACCAATAATGGCAGCAAAAGATGTTGTTTCGACACCTAGTTTTGCGGCGACTATGATAAATAGCATGATTTTTAATACCCATCCAACTACGTTGGTCGCAAATCGTTTTAGAGTTTCATCAATATGTCGTGCCTTCATTACTTTTTTCATTATGCGTAATAAGAAACGAATGATGGTAAATCCGAATATTAGTAATATTAATGCCACTAAAACATCAGGTGCGATTTCAAAAATGATTTCCTTAATTTTGTCAAAATATTTTTCCATAATAAAATTTAAGTTTGATTTATATATTTTTTAATCATTTAATTAAACTTTCTTTAATTATTCTATTATTGCCAATGACAGTAAAAAGATATTTTAAGCCCTTTGTATTTCGAATATTATTATTTTATTAATTCAGCTTTCGATATTTCCCGAGCCCCACTTCTTATTTCATCAACAGGAAGATAAAATCTAGCGGCAAAATCGAATTGATTATTTGGAATTTCTAAACCATTACGAAGTTAACTTTTTTAGGGAGATTGATTACAAGATAAATTTAAATATTCAAAATATTTTGTAGTACTAGTTTAAAGCATTCTTCGTAACAAACCAACGCCAGCCAATAATGGCCATTTGTAGTTTGGTTGCTTTAGCTAGATCTAATTGTTGTTTTGAATAGCTTGGTAAAACGGTCTTATTAACCTTCGCTAAAAATTTGAAAACTTGCTTTTTCATGTTTGTTTGACACGCATCTTTAGATGATGTATGTCCAAAGTTAAGAAATTAAAGCGAATCTTTTATTAATTGCCTTTGAAGCATAAAACAGCAAAACTTATTCTTGAAATAAGCTTTACATTTTTATTTTCTAAAGTGAAGAGAAAATAATATCGATTAAAAATTTGGCAAATGTGATCATGATGTTTTGGTTTTAGAGATTGATAAATGAGTTTGATTTTATGATTGTCTTTTCAAGATATATTTTTTGCGATATATTCTCCAAATGAATTCAATAAAAAGAATGAAATTGACTTTACATTGATAATTAAAAAGATATAGTCTATTTACATATGAAAGCATCATATCTACACTTTAGTTACAAAAATTAATTAAATAGTATGAATATGGTTATAAATAATAATATTTGTAGAGCCTTTTTCTAGTGTTTTTTTAAAATGTAGACTAAAACAGTCTTTTTTTAACCTGTTTTTCATGATTTCATCTTTTTTTATAAGTATTGATTGAAAATGGTTATGTAGTACATGCATTATATTTGGTATAAAAAGGATGTCGATCCTTAAGATTTTAGACCTTAAAAATAGAAACCATAAAGATGCTTATCTTTGGTGAAATTATTCCTAATGAAAAATATAGTAACATTAATTATTTTCCTGTTTACAGGCCAGATTTTGCTTGGCCAAATTGTAATCAACGAAATTGATTGTGATACGCCTAGTATTGATACGATGGAGTTTGTCGAATTAAAATCTGACACACCAAACTTTGCATTGGATGGTTATGTACTTGTGTTTTATAACGGCTCATCAGATGGTCTAGGGGATAAAAGCTATTTGGCTCTAGATTTGGATGGTTACGTGACCGATGTGAATGGATTGTTTGTTATTGGCAGTAGCGCAGTATCTCCTGTACCACAATCAATAATTTCGGATAATACCATTCAAAACGGAGCAGACGCTGTAGCCATTTATCTAGGAAGTTGGTTCGATTTTCCCGAAGATACCGTTGCCACCCAAATAAATTTAATTGATGCCTTGGTTTATGAAACGAGTGATACAGATGCTACTGTTTTAATGGCGCTTTTAGGTGAAACTGAAATAATAAATGAAGGTTCTGCAAATAACATAAACTCTATCCAACGAAATAACGATGGTACCTATACCGTAAAAACACCTACGCCAAGACAACTTAACGATGGTAGCGGTATTGTATTAAATGGCGTGAGTATTTTAATAGCTCAAGCTCAATACAATGAAGGTGATATGTTCGATATTACTTTAACAACGGAGCAAAATGTAACTGAAATACTAAATCTAAATATTACTCTGGATAATGAAACGTTTAACGGGTCAGATTTTAGGGGAACAACTATGCTTTCAATTCCTAATGGACAAAAAACAATCTCAACTAGAATTACATTGGTTGATGATTCTGACGATGAAGGCGACGAGATCCTGTCTGTTAACTTACCAACTTTGCCAGCAGGTTATTTAGAATTGAATGATAATTTTAAAGTCAGGGTTGTAGATAACGATTTTACTATGGCAGCTTGGGGAGTACCTACGGATCCAACTTTTATACATGTTTCAAGTACCCAGCCCAATGGGTATTACAACAGTTTGGATGCGAAAGCAGATGCTGATTTACGACAAGCGTTGCAGGATATTATTGCAGATCCAGCTGTTGTTAGGGCGCAAACCTATGCCGACATTATCGATATTTTAAAAGAAGCCGATCAAAACCCTGCACACAGTAATCAAGTTTGGTTGCTGTATACCGAACAAGGACGTGCTAAATTAGATTTTCAAACAAGCTCGAATAGTGTTGGGAAATGGAATAGAGAACATACTTATCCCAGATCGCGTGGGGGATTTTTTAGTATTGATCTTGATGATATTGCCGATGGCCCGGATGTATTCTGGACAACTAAAGCCGATTCCTTACGTCATGGAAATTCAGATGCCCATGCATTAAGAGCTACCGATGGCCCAGAAAATAGTTCTAGAAGCAATCAGAATTATGGTGTGAGCGAATATGATGGGCCTTCAGGAAATGACGGAAGTTTTAAAGGTGATGTCGCCAGAAGTGTACTATATATGGCGGTGCGTTATAATAATCTTGCCGTTATCAATGGCTATCCTAATGACGATCCCGACGGATTTTTAGGTGACTTAACAACACTTTTAGATTGGCATCGCAATGATCTGCCGGACGATTTTGAAATGAATAGGAACAACGTAATTTATAATTGGCAGTTTAACAGAAACCCGTTTATCGATCAGCCGGATTTAGTGGAATATATTTGGGGCACTCAAGTTGGTAATAATTGGATTCAGCCTTTAAGTGTTGATGATGTTGGTGCTTCGCAGATTAAAATATATCCGAACCCTACGCGAAATAGAATAAATATTTTAGGTATCGATGGTGTATCTACTATTGAAATATTTTCGACTCAAGGACAGCGTTTGCTAAAAAAAGCCGCCAATGAAAATGCTTCATTTAATTTGAATTTAGCCAATGGCGTGTATTTCGTTAAGGTGACTCAAGAAGATAAATCAACGATAAAAAAGATTGTCATAAAATAAAAGGACTTACTCCCGATAGTTATCGGGATGGAATGTCTTTTTTAACTTAAATAAGCTGAATTATTTTTTGATGGTAATTAGTACTGCGCCACCATCAGCTTTTTTACCATATTTTGTGGTTGCACTTTCTCCTTTTAAGACTTCTATTTTATCAATGGTGTCTGGATCTAATGTGTCCATTTCAGCTTTAGATATTTCTTTTCCGTCTAAAATAAATACTGGTTCTTGATCTCCACTATTTATAAAAAGCACTTTATTGCCTTTGTCTTTTCCAATGGTTTTGACTTTAAATGATGCCCCATCTTCTTCAACCCAGACATTCTTATGCTTTCCCACAACTATTTTATCTTTTATTATGATGACTTCTGTGTTATTATCTATGTCATGTTCATCAATGTCAACGTCAACATGGATTGCTTCATGATTATCTCCAGAAATAATGTGAATATCCTTTGTTTTATGGCCTTTTTTAATTTCATGAACTTTGCCATCTTTCTTTATTATAAAAATATTTTCATCATCATCATCATCATGAAGATAAAGTGTATTGTTTCCTTTATGTGATTTATGTGATTTATGGCTTTTGTGCTTTTCATCCTTGGTTTCAAAAACAAAACTGTCGCCATGTAGCATTGATGCGTTACCAATAGAAACACTATTGTTCTCGTTATCCAGCATTATTTTTATGGGACTAATGGGTTCATCTGCATTGATGTTATAATTAGCATTTGATGTTTTTGTGCTTACATCAATCTTAATCGCGATAATTTCTCCTTTAGCATTCCGCTTAATGCCTTTAAATTTTAAGGTAATGCCTTTCTCGGCATATTCAGTTTTTAATTTTTCAAAATCGGCATCGGTAAAGTCTTTGGTAATAATGATAACGTCCATATTGTTTTCTAGGAGTGATTTTTCCGAAGCGAACACATTTAATGGTTCAGATTCATTTTCTATAATGACCTTTTTTGTGTTAAAGCTCATTAAAAATAGAGCTAATGCCGGAAGTATTAAAGCATACTTCCATGCATTAATTTTGTTTGATTTTGATTTGTGTAACATAACGATTCGTTTTTTGATTAATGAATTATAAAAATTATTGGTTAATGCCAATTGATGCGTTGGCACGCTTGATTTCAGTAATAAATACTGATAGCTTTTTTTGCACTGCGATTTGTTTTGCGCTTTATGGTCGGCAATGAATTCTAAATTTTGCTGTAAATCCTTTTTATAAAGCCAGATAAAAGGGTTAAACCAAAATGCGATTAATGCCAGTTGAGACATTAAAATATCTATAGAATGATGTTGACGTGCATGAACTTTTTCGTGCGTTAATATTTGCGATAACTCATCTTCGTTAAATTGATCTGGATTATAAACAATCCATTTAAAAAATGAAAAAGGAGACACATCATGCGTAGTTTTTATATAAGTATAATAGCCTTTTTTGTCTTTTTCAGTTTTTAATAATAGATGAAATAACGAATAAAATTGAATAACAAAACGGATAGAAAAAAACACAACACCTGCTAAATAAAGAATAGATATTATTTGCAAAATGCTGATGCTTTCAACTGTTGGTGTAGCGACTATATTTACATCTGTAAATAATAGATTTTGAAATTCTGTCGGCGCCTGCGTAATATAAATAGGGATCACTACAAAAGGCAACGTAAATGCGGTTAGTAGTCCAACTAATAAAAACCATCGGTTGTGCTCAAAAAAAGTTTCCCGTTGTAAAAACAGTTTATAGCATATATAAAATAAAACAATGATTGCGCTTGCTTTTAGTAAATATTCCATGGCTAGTTTTTCTTTTCGATTAAATCAATAATCTCTTTTAACTCTTCGACACTTATCTTTTCTTCATTTGCAAAAAAGGACACGACATTTTTGTATGAATTATTAAAATAACTCTCAATGGCCGAATTCATAAAACGCTGCCTGTAAGCCTCCTTGCTCACAACAGGATAGTATTGATGCGTTTTCCCATAGGCATTATAGGCTACATACCCTTTCTCTTCTAAATTTCTTATAATGGTAGAAAGTGTGTTATAATGCGGTTTTTCGTCTTTAATTTCGGCGAGTACATCTTTCACGAAAGCCTTTTCAAGCGTCCATAAAATGTGCATGATTTCCTCTTCTTTATTTGTTAGTTTTTGCATTGAATAATTCGTTTTTCATTCCCTCGTATGAGGAAATATTATGAACTGTATTCTATGTTTCAAACGTACAACTAATTTTATAGTTATACAACTACATGTATAGTTATTTAACGAAATTTTTAGTTTTTATTATAAAATCAAAGTAAATGTTATCTTCGCAGCTTAATGCATCAAAGTGTTAACAAAGATGATAAAATAGTTTTATGAGTTTAGTTTGGGTTCTAACAGGATTGGTGTTGTTGGTAGTAGGAGGTGAGTTTTTAGTGCGTTCATCTGTGGCTTTATCGTTTAAATTTAATATTTCGAAACTCGTTATAGGGATGACAGTGGTGTCGTTCGCGACTTCGTCTCCTGAACTTTTTGTAAGCTTGCAGGCTGCTCTTGATGGGCATTCAGATATTGCTCTGGGTAATGTTATAGGTTCTAACATAGCCAACATTGGTTTAGTACTAGGTATTACTGCGATTATTTTTCCGTTGTCTGTTAGCAAAGATTTCTATAAGCTTAATTGGCCCATGATGATGTTGCTGTCTATTGTGCTTTATTTCTTCTTAAAGAGTGGCAACATTTTAGACTTTTGGGAAGGAGCGACATTATTAACATCTTTAATTATATTCCTATTTGTTTTAATTAGAAACTCAAGAAAAAATTCACCACCAATTCATGAGGTTGACGACACACTTAGAGAAACGTCAAACTTTAAAATTGTGTTATGGCTACTTATTGGAGCTATTGCTTTATATTTTGGAAGTGAATGGTTGGTATCTGGGGCTGAAGAAATGGCGTTATCTTTAGGTGTAAGTGATCGTGTAATTGCTGTTACTATGGTAGCAGTTGGAACAAGTGTCCCAGAATTATCGGCGTCTGTAATTGCCGCTTTAAAACGCGAAAAAGCTATTTCTTTAGGTAATTTAATAGGCTCAAACATCTTTAATATTGCTTCAGTTTTGGGTTTAACTGCAATGATACAGCCCATTGCAGTTAATAATTCAAAAATTTTAACACAAGATATTTTTTGGATGATTGCCTTTGCTATAGTATTAATTCCTATGGTATTTACACCAAAAAAGTATATATTAGGAAGGCATAAAGGACTTGTTTTACTTGTTGCCTATGTCATATTTGTGGGCCTGGCATTAACAGAATAAAAAAAGCCAAACTCATGAAGTTTGACTTTTGCATTTTTTATGAATAGCGGTCTAAAACAGGTTAAACTAAAATTGCTGATTCTACTGTTTTGACAGTTTTTATAATTCTACCGGCGATTTTATAGGGATCTCCATTTGATGCTGGTCTTCTATCTTCTAACCAGCCTTTCCATCCTTTCTCTACGGTTATAATAGGAATTCTTATAGATGCACCTCTATCCGAAACCCCATAGCTGAAATCATTAATTGAGGCTGTTTCATGCAATCCGGTTAAACGTTTATGGTTATAAGCGCCATATACTTCGATGTGTTCTTTAGTTACAGGTCTAAACGCTTCGCATATTTCTTCGTAAACTTCTTGAGAGCCACAAGTTCTTAAGGTCGTGTTAGAAAAGTTTGCATGCATTCCAGAGCCATTCCAGTCTCCTTTTACAGGTTTTGGATGATACTCGATGTAGTAACCATATTTTTCAGTCAATCGGTCTAATAAATATCTCGCAATCCACATTTCATCACCAGCTAATTTTGCACTTTTAGCGAATAATTGGAATTCCCACTGACCTGCAGCTACTTCTTGGTTGATGCCTTCAAAGTTAAGCCCAGCATCTATACATAAATCTGCATGTTCTTCAACTAAATCTCTTCCAAAAGTGTTTTTTCCGCCTACTGAGCAGTAGTACATACCTTGAGGTCCAGGATAACCACCAATAGGAAATCCTAATGGTAATAACGTTGTGGCGTCCATTATAAAATATTCCTGCTCAAAACCAAACCAGAAATCATTATCATCATCATCTATGGTTGCTCTTCCATTGGATTCATGAGCAGTGCCATCAGCATTTAAAACTTCAGTCATTACTAAATATCCGTTTCTACGTACCGGATCAGGATAAATTGCAACGGGTTTTAGTAAGCAGTCTGAAGAACCACCTTCCGCTTGTCGTGTTGATGATCCATCAAAAGACCAATTTCCTAATTCCTCTAAAGTGCCTTTGAAGTTTTCGTGTTCTTCTACTTTAGTTTTACTCCTTAAGTTTTGAGTTGGTTTGTAGCCATCCAACCATAAATACTCTAATTTTATTTTAGCCATGTTGTTAATATATTAAATTACGGGACAAATATAAAATATTACTAAACACCTTAATAATACCAAGGTATAAATATACATAGGTGTATGTTTTTTTATTTATACCCTATTTTTTATAGGGTAAAAATGTTAAATATTTATTTTAACTACTAAAAAACAGCAAATTGTTAATAAACAAATTATTAGATTTCATTGTCATACAAAATAGACTCGTAAATTTGTGTTTTTAAAACAAATAATATCAACAATTTTAAAATTTTCCTATAATGTCAAAAATCAGATTTCAAGCATTAGCCGAAACATTAAACAGGGAACCGGTTAAGGTTATCGAAGATTCAAAACGGTCAGAATTATTTGGCGAAAATGTATTTAACGAAAATACAATGCGTCAATATTTAACTAAAGACGCCTTTAATGGTGTCATGAGTGCCATTGATCATGGGACAAAAATTGATCGTAAGATTGCCGATCAAGTGTCATCTTCAATGAAAGAATGGGCCTTGTCAAAAGGCGTTACGCATTATACGCACTGGTTTCAGCCATTAACGGGAGCAACTGCCGAAAAACATGACGCTTTTTTTGAAACTATTGGCGGTGGCATGGCCATAGAAAAATTTGGAGGTGATCAATTAGTACAACAAGAACCCGATGCGTCCAGCTTTCCTAGTGGTGGTATAAGAAATACCTTTGAAGCTCGTGGTTATACTGCTTGGGATCCTACATCACCTGCTTTTATTTATGGAACTACTTTAAGTATTCCAACAATATTCGTTGCTTATACAGGAGAGGCGCTAGATTATAAAACACCATTATTAAGAGCGCTTCATGCGGTAGATGATGCTGCAACGGCGATTTGTAAGTATTTCGATAAAAACGTTAAGAAAGTAACGTCTTCATTGGGATGGGAACAAGAATATTTTTTAATAGATAGTGCTTTAGCGGCTAGTCGTCCAGACATTACCTTAACGGGTAGAACCTTGTTAGGACACTCGCCTGCAAAAGGGCAACAATTAGACGATCATTATTTTGGTACCATTCCAACAAGAGCATTAAACTATATGCGTGATTTGGAAACCGAATGTATGCTTTTAGGGATTCCGGTTAAAACACGACATAACGAAGTAGCACCAAATCAGTTTGAACTGGCACCAATTTATGAAGAATCTAATCTCGCTGTAGACCATAATTCCTTATTGATGGATGTGATGTATAAGGTCGCTTCCCGTCATCATTTTAAAGTGCTACTGCATGAAAAACCCTTTGCAGGAATAAATGGTTCGGGTAAGCATAATAATTGGTCGCTTTCAACCAATACAGGTGTTAATTTGTTAGGGCCTGGGAAAACACCAATGAGTAATCTACAGTTTTTAACCTTCTTTATTAATACCATTAAAGCAGTTTATGAAAACGAGGAATTGTTAAGAGCTGCAATCGCTTCTGCCAGTAATGACCATAGGTTAGGTGCAAACGAGGCACCACCGGCAATTATTTCGGTGTTTATTGGTGAACAATTAACCAAAGTTTTAGAGGAATTGGAAACGGTGACTGATGGCAAATTATCACCTGAAGAAAAAACAGATCTGAAATTAAATGTAGTTGGGAAAATTCCTGATGTTTTATTGGATAACACAGATAGAAACAGAACATCGCCTTTTGCCTTTACAGGGAATAAATTTGAATTTAGAGCGGTTGGTTCTACAGCAAATTGCGCTAACCCAATGACCGTTTTAAATACGATAGTTGCAAAACAATTAAAAGAATTTAAAGTTGAAGTTGATAAGCTAATTGATACCAAAGACCTAAAGAAGGACGAGGCTATTTTTAATGTGTTAAGAGAATATATCAAGGCTTCAAAAGATATTTTGTTTGAAGGGAACGGTTATGGAGCAGCTTGGGAAAAAGAAGCTAAAAAACGTGGTTTAAGTAATAATAAGACAACGCCAGAAGCATTAAAAGCTAAAGTTTCTAAAAGTGCTATCGCTTTATTTGAAGAAATGAACGTGATGAGCAAGATTGAAGCCGAAGCGCGTTATGAAATTGAAGTTGAAGAATACACCATGCGAATTCAAATTGAGGCTCGTGTTTTAGGAGATATTGCAGGTAATCATGTGGTGCCTACTGCTGTGCGTTATCAGAACACACTAATTGAAAATGTTTCTGGATTAAAAGAAATATTTGGAAAAGATTTTGAAAAGCACGCAGGTCAACAAATTCAATTAATCAAAGGAATTTCTGGACATATCGAGGCAATACATTCTAAAGTTGAAAAAATGATTAACGCGCGTAAAAAAGCAAATAAAATTGAGGATGCCGTAGCAAAAGCAGAAGCGTATTGTTTTAAAGTAAAACCCTTTTTTGATGACATAAGATACCATTGTGATAAGCTGGAACTTATGGTTGATGACGAGCTTTGGCCTTTAACAAAATACAGAGAACTGTTGTTTACCAAATAAGGTCTAATAAAGAACACGAATTTAATATTAAGCCTCGCAAAGCGAGGCTTTTTTTATAAAAGCAACAATTCGTGCCACTTAACCTCTTAAAATGCCGTTTGTCGTGAATGTTAAAAACTTTACGTTTTTTAACTTTAAAAACTTGAAAATCAGTGCTGTTATTTTGTAAATTCGTATTGCTATTAATCTATTTTTTAATTTAAATTATGAAAAGGCTTATAATAAGTGTCTTGATGCTTATGGTTGCAACGTTCATATTCTCACAGGGAAACAACAGTGAGAATGACGAAAAAGGCGCTAACCAAGATTTGGTAAAAATCGAAAAAGTATCTCTGAACTAAAACAGTAGTATTCTATTTGATTATTTAATTACCCTCTCTCTATTTATTTAATACATGATACAATCAAATTGTAAAAGTTATACAATATTGGTTGTTTTTTTCTGCCCAAAAATCTGTAATTATGTTGTGCTAAATTCTACATGTAATTAGCATGTTAAAAAGTAAACAATCCTTATTTTTGCATTTCAAAATGTTTCCATGAGCCAAGACATAAGTAAACGATATGAGCAACGAGGCGTTTCTGCCTCAAAAGAAGATGTGCACAATGCCATTAAAAATATCGATAAAGGATTATTCCCAAAAGCGTTCTGCAAAATAGTTCCGGATTATTTAACAAATGATAATGACTATTGCTTAATCATGCATGCCGATGGTGCAGGTACAAAAAGTGTGTTGGCTTATATGTATTGGAAAGAAACTGGAGATATTTCGGTTTGGAAGGGCATTGCTCAAGATGCGCTAATTATGAATATTGACGATTTGCTGTGTGTTGGAGCAACCGATAATATCATGTTATCTTCAACAATAGGTAGAAATAAAAATCTAATTCCTGGTGAAGTTATTTCGGCAATCATTAATGGCACAGAAGACTTGATTTCTGAATTAAAAAGTTTTGGCGTTACAATTCATTCCACTGGAGGTGAGACTGCCGATGTTGGCGATTTGGTTCGCACCATTATTGTGGATTCTACGGTTACGGCCAGAATGAAACGAAGTGATGTGATTGATAATGCAAATATCAAAGGAGGCGATGTTATTGTTGGATTGGAATCTTTTGGCCAGGCATCTTATGAAAAAGAATACAATGGCGGAATGGGAAGCAATGGCTTAACATCTGCTCGACATGACGTATTTCATAATTATTTAGCTTCAGCATATCCAGAAAGTTTTGATGCTGCTGTACCTGAAGATTTAGTGTATTCAGGGATGACAAAGCTAACAGATGCTGTTGAAGACGCTCCGATTGATGCCGGTAAATTAGTGTTATCTCCAACACGAACCTATGCACCGATTATAAAAGAAATTCTTTCAAAATATAATAAGGAGGATGTTCACGGCATGATTCATTGTTCTGGCGGTGCGCAAACTAAAATTCTACATTTTATTGATAATCTTCATATTATAAAAGACAATATGTTCCCAATTCCGCCGTTGTTCAAATTAATTCAAGGACAATCAAAAACCGATTGGAAGGAAATGTATCAAGTCTTTAATTGTGGACACAGAATGGAATTATATGTGTCTCCAGAAGTGGCGGAAGATATTATTTCAATTTCAAAATCTTTTAATGTTAATGCTCAAATTATTGGTCGTGTTGAGGCTTCGAAAGAAAAGAAACTCACAATTTCCAGTGAATTTGGCGAATTCAATTATTAATTTTTCATTTAGAATAAAATCAAAAAATTTGTTAACTTTTTAATGTTAATAAATATATAAAATGCTGAAAACAAGTACATTAATGTATTTTGGGTGTAAACTTTATAGTTTTTATCATGTATTAAGTTGTATATTTTTTGTTTATTTATAGCATTCAAAGATTAAATTTACAACCACCTAAAATATAATAAGCATAATGAAAGTTGATGCCCTACCAATCCCTCAAAAAACATATTCACAAGACGAAGCTTTTAAAGCTGCATTGCACTATTTTAATAACGACGATCTCGCTGCACGTGTATGGTTAAATAAATATGCCTTAAAGGATTCTCAAGGTAATATTTACGAATTAACGCCAAACGATATGCATCGCAGAATTGCTAAAGAAATAGCAAGAATTGAAGTGCGTTACCCTAATCCATTGTCAGAAGAAGACGTTTTCAACCTCATTAAAAACTTCAAATATATAGTGCCTCAAGGCAGCCCAATGGCAGGCATAGGGAATCCGTTTCAAATTGCGTCACTTTCAAACTGCTTTGTTATTGGCAATGATGGAGATTCTGATTCTTATGGCGGCATCATGAAAATAGATCAAGAGCAAGTACAGCTCATGAAACGTCGCGGCGGTGTTGGTCATGATTTATCACACATTCGTCCAAAAGGCTCACCGGTAAAAAATTCAGCCTTAACCTCTACGGGCATTGTGCCTTTTATGGAACGCTATTCAAATTCAACGCGTGAAGTCGCACAGGATGGTCGCCGTGGTGCGCTTATGTTGTCAGTGTCTATAAATCATCCGGATTCTGAAGATTTTATCGATGCAAAACTTGAACAAGGTAAAGTTACCGGAGCAAATGTGTCGGTGAGAATTGATGATGAATTTATGAAAGCTGTAAAATCAAATACTAGCTATATTCAAAAATATCCTATATTTAGTAACAGCCCAAAAATTTCAAAAACGATTGAAGCCAATACGTTATGGAAAAAAATTGTGCATAATGCGTGGAAATCTGCAGAACCTGGCATTTTGTTTTGGGACACCATCATCAATGAATCTGTTCCGGATTGTTATGCCGATTTAGGTTACAAAACAGTTTCGACAAATCCGTGTGGCGAAATTCCTTTGTGTCCATACGATTCTTGTCGTTTGTTGGCAATCAATCTGTTTTCGTATGTTGAAGCGCCTTTCACAAAACAAGCATCTTTCAACTTCGAATTGTTTAAAAAGCATATTGCGGTAGCGCAGCGTATTATGGATGACATCATCGATTTGGAGCTGGAAAAAGTAGACGTTATTTTGGGAAAAATTGATGCCGATCCTGAACTTGATGAAGTAAAAGCAACCGAGCGTCAGCTTTGGGCCAACATTAAAAATAAAGCAGAAGAAGGTCGTCGTACAGGAATCGGTATTACCGCCGAGGGTGATATGCTTGCTGCTTTAGGTATTCAATACGGAAGTAAAAAAGGGAATGAATTTTCAGTTGAAGTACATAAAACTTTGGGCATTGAAGCCTATCGTGCTTCGGTTTATGCAGCTAAAGAACGTGGTGCTTTTGCTATTTTTGATGCAGAGCGTGAGAAAAACAATCCGTTTATCCAACGCTTAAAAGAAGCCGATGATAAATTGTATTATGAAATGTTAGAATATGGAAGACGTAATATTGCATTGCTAACCATTGCGCCAACAGGAACCACGAGTTTAATGACGCAAACGTCGTCAGGCATCGAACCTGTTTTTATGCCTGTATATAAGCGTAGGAGGAAAGTAAATCCCAATGATAAAGATGCCCGTGTAGATTTTGTGGATGAACTTGGAGATTCTTGGGAAGAATACGTGGTTTTTCATCACAGATTTAAACAATGGATGGAAGTTAATGGCTATGATATTACTAAAAATTATGAGCAAAAAGAATTAGATGTACTAGTTAAAAAATCGCCTTATTACAAAGCCACTTCCAATGATGTAAATTGGTTGAGCAAAGTACACATGCAAGGTGCTGTGCAAAAATGGGTCGATCATTCTATAAGTGTGACCATTAATTTGCCAAATAATGCAACCGAAGATTTGGTTGGAAAACTTTATTTAGAAGCTTGGGAAGCAGGTTGTAAAGGCGTTACTGTTTATAGAGATGGTTCTCGTTCGGGCGTGTTAATTTCTAATGATGATAAGAAAGAAGAATCATTGGAAATATTGACGCCATTTCCAAAAAAGCGTCCGCAAATTTTGGAGGCCGATGTGGTTCGTTTTCAGAATAACAAAGAAAAATGGATTGCTTTTATAGGATTGATAGACGATAAGCCGTATGAGATATTCACCGGACTTGCCGATGATGAAGCAGGAATATTAATTCCGCGTTGGGTAAATAACGGTTTAATTATTAAAAACCGAAATGAAGATGGTAGCTCACGTTACGATTTTCAGTACAAAAACATAAGAGGTTACAAAACAACCATAGAGGGCTTGTCGCATAAGTTTGATCCGGAGTTTTGGAATTATGCAAAATTGTTCTCAAGTACGCTGCGTCATGGTATGCCAATCGATAAAATTGTAGATTTAATTAATAGTCTTCAGTTGGATAGTGAATCTATTAATACCTGGAAAAATGGCGTCGTTCGTGCTTTAAAGCGCTACGTCGAAGATGGAACGAAAGCCAAAGGACAAACCTGTAGCAATTGTAATTCGGAACACTTAATTTATCAGGAAGGATGTCTCACATGTAAAGACTGTGGTTCTTCTAAATGTGGATAAGTCCGAAATTTGTATCATATAAATTCCTTTAAAAGACTCAAAAATGGGATGGTTATGATGCAATCAAAAAGAAAAAATAAACTGAAGAATTTTAAATTAGAAACGCCAACGATTCTGTAAAACTTTAATTTTCGTCTTACACGGTAATCTTTTAATAACAACCAGAGTAAAATTACGAGAAATAATTTTGTGATAAGAGCAGGAACAAGACTAGGGCGCATAATGGTAAGTATTATGTTTACCAAAAACGACCACATAAACAGTGACTTATAAAATGAAAGTATAGTTAGGAAATACTGCATCTTAATATTAAAAACGTAATTTGAACGTAAATATTTTTAAAGAATAAAGTTAAAAGCAATAGCAAAACATTTAGGATTATACAATTCATAAATTATTGTATTTTTGGCGCACAATTCGGAAAAGGCAAATGTTAGAAAAACTCCAAATAATAAATCAGCGTTTTGATGAGGTTAGTGATTTAATCATTCAACCAAATATTATCACAGATCAAAAACGGTATGTGCAATTAAATAAAGAATATAAAGACTTAAAGGTCTTGGTAGATAAGGGTGAAGAATATAAAACACTGCTTGATAACCTTACCGAAGCTGAAGACATTATTGCTAATGAAAGTGATGCCGAAATGGTCGATATGGCAAAAATGCAGTACGATGAAGCTAAAGAACAAATTCCGATTCTTGAAGATGATATTAAATTTCTATTAATCCCGAAAGACGCCGAAGATTCTAAAAATCCCGTTGTCGAATTGCGAGCCGGTACAGGTGGTGACGAGGCTAGTATTTTTGCTGGCGATCTTTATAGAATGTACACTAAATATTGCGAAGGTAGAGGCTGGAAAGTAGATACCGTAGATTTTAGCGAGGGTACGAATGGCGGATTTAAGGAAATTCAGTTTGAAGTGTCTGGTGAAGATGTTTACGGCACCTTAAAATTCGAAGCTGGCGTGCATCGTGTTCAGCGTGTGCCACAAACCGAAACACAAGGGCGCGTACATACAAGTGCGGCAACCGTTATGGTGTTTCCGGAAGCCGAGGAGTTTGATGTAGAGATTAACCCTAAAGAAGTTCGCATCGATTTTTTCTGCTCATCTGGTCCTGGCGGTCAATCGGTGAATACAACCTATTCCGCTGTGCGTTTAACACATATTCCAACAGGTTTGGTGGCACAATGTCAAGATCAGAAATCACAACATAAAAATAAGGAAAAAGCCTTTAAAGTATTACGTTCGCGTTTATATGAAATGGAGCTTGCAAAGAAAAATGCTGAAGACGCTGAAAAAAGAGGAAGCATGGTAACTTCTGGAGATCGTAGTGCAAAAATTAGAACCTATAATTATCCGCAAGGTCGTGTAACCGATCATAGAATCGGGTTAACACTTTACGATTTGTCAAATATCATTAATGGTGATATTCAAAAAATAATAGACGAATTAATGCTTGCAGAAAATACCGAAAAGTTAAAAGCTAATAGCGACGTTATTTAGTTTGTCATTCCTGCGATTTATGCTATCCCGATGGCTATCGGGATTGTTTCAGTAAGGCAGGAATCCATAAACAATATTTGTGAATTCGTGGCAACTTAACAAATCAGTAACAAACAACTAAATAGTAATTGACAACACAACAACTAACCCACCAGATCCACAAAAAGAAATCCTTTCTCTGCATAGGATTGGATGTCGATTTAAATAAAATCCCACAACATTTATTAAAAGAAGACGATCCCATTTTCGCCTTTAATAAAGCAATTATCGATACGACACATCAGTTGTGCGTGGCTTACAAACCAAATACCGCGTTTTATGAGGCTTACGGATTAAAAGGCTGGAAAGCACTCGAAAAGACGATTAATTATCTCAATGAAAGACATCCGGAAATCTTTACAATTGCTGATGCTAAACGTGGCGATATTGGGAATACGAGTACGAGATATGCTAAAGCTTTTTTTGAAGATTTGAATTTTGACAGTATAACCGTTGCACCTTACATGGGAAAAGATTCGGTCGAGCCTTTTTTAGCTTTTGAAAATAAGCATACTATTCTTTTGGCATTGACATCCAATCCCAGTGCTTTCGATTTTCAGATGTTAAGCGTCAATAAACAAGCATTATATACAGAGGTTTTGAGTGTGTCTAAAACTTGGAAGAATTCAGAACGATTAATGTATGTTGTTGGTGCAACTCAAGCCGAAAAATTAATTGAGGTTCGTCAGATTATTCCAGACAGTTTTTTGTTAGTCCCTGGAGTTGGGGCACAAGGCGGAAGTTTGCAAGAAGTTTGTAAATACGGAATGAATGATAATGTTGGACTGCTTATTAATTCTTCAAGAGAAATAATTTATGCTTCACAAGAACAGGATTTTGCTCATGCCGCATTCCAAAAAGCAAACGTATTGCAACAGCAAATGGAAGCTGTATTAAACGAGCAGCTAAAATAATGCAATGTGTTATTTTGATAGTTTACCAAAATATCTAACATTATTAGTTTCAGATTTAACTGCACTATTTTCAGATGCTTTAGAAGTTAAGGTCTTGTTTGCGTTCGGTCTTATAGTGCCAACTCTACAATAATGTGTATTCATAAATGCTTTTATATATAAATACGAGAGAAGAGATGTGTTTGGATGTAAGAAAAGTCTATTTTTTTTTGATTTTTTACGACAGAGCTTGAGGCGTCTCTCTGGAAAGGTACTTTAACCTATTAAGTTTATTTAAAAGCTTTATTGCTTTATATTCAGAAATGTCACTTAATGCATGGTCGGTTTGACGAAAATTATAAGCTTGCTCAACAAGTTGCTTATAACGTTCGTTAAGTTTTTTCTGATTGTTTTTAATAATGTCGTTTCTGTTCATGATAATTTTGAAAACAAGCTATTAAATATACATTATTATTTGATAATTAAAAAGTTACAGTTACATTTTTTAATGATTAAGCCGATTTTAAGTGATACTGAAATCAGTTTCTTACAAGTAATGCTACCTAATCTGACTAATTACTTAAGGTGAAAGTTATTTTCTTATTTAAATATTATCATAATGAATGATTGTAATGTTTTGTTAACATGCTCCTTAAATTCGTAATGAATTTATATTTTTAGTGAACAACCAAAACTGTTCATTATGAAAACTATATATACCATAATTCTACTTTCTGTTTTTTCTATTTCTCCGAATGCTCAAAACAACAGTTGTAATTGCTGTACAGAGAAGTATGCCGAATTCGATTTTTGGATAGGCACATGGAATGTTACGAATCCAGACGGCAGTGTTGCCGGAAAAAATATAATCGATAAAATTCAGGACAACTGTATTCTTCGGGAAAACTGGACAAGTGCCAAAGGAAAATACACTGGAACAAGCAACAATTTTTATAACTATCAAGCCAAACAATGGGAACAGATTTGGATAGATAACCAAGGTGGTAGCTTGTACCTTAAAGGAAACAGAGTAGGGAATCAGATGATTCTAAAAACCGACGAAACAAACAACCAGAATGGAGAACCATTTTATCATCGCGTAACTTGGACACATAACGATGATGGTTCAGTCCGGCAATACTGGGAAACCATAACTAATGGAAAAGAAGTTACAGTGGCTTTTGATGGTCTGTATAAAAAAGTAGAA
>CAXMOQ010000017.1:0-29196 GCA_964195015.1 uncultured Flavobacteriaceae bacterium
TGAATATGTTGGGTCTAAACCTGGATTGCCCTGAAATACATTTGTTAAACTAGAACGAGAAGGGAACGGGTTTAAAAAGAAAGATCTAGGTCTTCTCAATCGTCTATTGTACCCTAGTGTAATGTTTTCGTCATTTGTTATTTCATAGTTTAAATTAACGGTTGGAAATAATCCTGTGTAATTCTTCTTTTCAAAATCCCCACTTGTTGGTTGATCTAAAGTTGTTTGAGTGTTTTCCAACCTTAAGCCAACGAGGTAGTTTATTTTGTTTATTTTACTGCCAAATTGGATGTAAGCTGCATTTATATAATTTTTAAAGTTAAACAAATTGGTAAGAGTTGTGTCGATTTCAAAATCGCCTGTATCCCGGTCTAATAATCGAACCTCATAATCTGTAGATATAGTATTAAAATCACCACGATAACCTAGTTCGAATTGACTATTTTCCCCAATGGGCAGAACATAATCTGATCGCAATAGAATATTAGTTGCATCTTCTAAAGTGCCATTCTTTTCTTTGACGGCACCATTTTCATTGACTATTGAATTTTTGTTAGAATTATTATCTTCATACTGAAAATCAAAAGTGAGCTTGTGCCCACTCGATTTAAAATCTTTAGAATAATTGAATACGTATTGAATCGTTTTGTTCTCATTAAATTCAGGATTTAAACGTATGGTTTCATCAATAAGCGTTCTATTTGGATCATATTGTAACAGTTCACTAATTTCATCCCTTTCACCATCATTTTTTCCATATACCATAGAAGTCGTAATTGAAGTAGAATTATTAATATACCATTCTAAACCCAAATTGGTAGTTAATCCCTTGTTTAATCGGGTCCAATCACGTTTTTCATCACGATAATTTCCGGTATTTTTATCTAATGTATTATTATACCAATATCCTGATGACTTTCTATAGCTATAACCAGTTGTATTAAAAAAATTGACATCACCCGTTCTGTAATTGAGATTACCTGAAATACCAGCCTGTTTTGGATAACCGATATTTGCACTAACTGCTCCGTTTAAGCCTTGTAGTTTACTACGACGTAAAATAATATTAATTATACCTGCCGTTCCTTCAGATTCATATCGAGCGGAAGGTGATGTGATTACTTCAACTTTTTCTATTGACTCCGCCGGAAGTTGTTTTAGGGCGTCATTAGAATTGAGACCTACAAGAGCAGACGGTTTACCATTAATAAGGATTTTAACACTTTCATTGCCTCTTAAAGCAACATTTCCATCAGAATTAATGGATACCGAAGGAATATTATCTAAAACATCACTCACCGTACCGCCGCTTACAGTTAAATCTTTACCTACGTTGTAAATTTTCTTGTCTAGCTTTAATTCGACGGTAGTTTTTTCTGCAATTACTTCAACTTGGTCTAAAGCTTCAGTATCAATTTCCAATGAAATTGTACCAATACTCTCGCTGTTGGCAAATCTTTTGTCAGGAATACTTTGTGTTTTAAATGAGATGTATTCAATTGTAATATCATAAATCCCTGTTAAAACGGCAATACTAAAACTACCTTTATTATCGGTAATACCTCCGGTAACTATTTTGTTTTGACGTTTATTAAAAAAGGTAATAGTTGCATATTCTAGGGGTTGACCTGTTTCCTTATCTATTATCTTCCCAGTGATTATAACTTCTTTTTGTTCTGGACGTTGTGCGACAACCGAAGATAAAAACAAATTAAAAAAGAGGATGGTTATAAAGGTTTTGTTCATTCTTTTGTTTTATAGCCAGTAAGACTGTAAAATTAGACCAAGGTTTAGAGTGACTTGGTTAAATGTTTGTTAAATAAAAGACTAGACTTTTTCTAAATAATGTCTAATATTTTTTCCGGAGGTCTGCCTATAACAGCTTTATTACCATTTGTAATAATGGGACGTTCAATTAATTTTGGATGTTTTATCATGATGTCGATTAAGGCATCATCAGTGAAGTTTTTACCCTTGAAATTGTCTTTCCAAATATTTTCGTTTTTTCTAATCAAATCTATAGGACGTATGTTTAAAAGACTTATAAGTTCTTTTAATTCATCTGCCGTAGGTATGTCTTCAAGGTATTTTATAACTTCAAATACTTCCCCTGAATTTTCAAGGATTTCTAATCCGCAGCGTGATTTCCTGCAACGGTTATTATGATAAATTTTTATCATTATAAATAAATTTTGAAATGGTTTAATTGACTAATAAGAAATTTAGCGTTTTTAAAATGAACACCGTTAATCCCTAATGCGTTAGCGGCATCAACATTTCTTAAATTATCATCAATGAATATTGAGTTTTCTGCATTTATATTATAGCGCTCTAAAGTGATATTATAAATGTCGGCAAAAGGCTTTCTGGTTTTTTCTTCTCCAGAAACTACAATTCCATCAAACCACTTTAAAAATTCAAAACGATCTAAAGCAATAGGGAAGGTCTCGTGACTCCAATTTGTTAATGCAACGATTTTATATTTATTGGATTTTTTAAGTTTATCCAGAATTTCAACAGTTTCAGGTATGGCATTTCCCAACATGTCGACCCAGCGGCCATAAAATATGCTTATGAGTTCTTCATATTCAGGAAAAAGGGCAATACGCTCTTCGGTAGCTTTCGCCATAGAATATCCTGCATCTTGGTTTTCGTTCCAATCACTAGTGCAAATGTTATCGAAAAACCATTTCATTTTTTGCCGGTCACCATTGAAAACATCGAGATAAACATATTCCGGATTCCAATCGATTAAAACGCCTCCAAGATCAAAAATTATAGTGTCTATTTTGCTCATAATGATTGATTTTCTTCTTTTTGCCCCATCATCATTAAATATGCTTTTAAGAAAGCTCCAATATCGCCATCCATAACTGCATCGACATTACCTGTCTCATGAGCTGTCCGCACGTCTTTCACTAATTTATAAGGGTGCATCACATAATTACGTATCTGGCTGCCCCATTCAATTTTCATTTTTCCTGCTTCAATATCGTCACGTTGAGCGAGTTGTTTTTGCAACTCGATTTCATACAACTGCGACTTTAGCATTTGCAAAGCTCGAGATCTATTATCATGTTGTGAACGCGTTTCGGAACACGAAATTTGAATCCCTGTTGGTTTGTGTGTTAACTGCACTTTGGTTTCAACTTTGTTTACATTTTGCCCTCCGGCACCACTGGAACGTGCTGTGGTAATTTCAATATCGGCTGGATTAATTTCTATCTCAATGGTATCATCAACTAATGGATACACATACACCGAAGCAAAGCTAGTATGTCGTTTGGCATTACTATCAAAAGGTGAAATTCTTACCAGACGATGTACGCCGTTTTCGCCTTTTAACCAACCAAAGGCAAAGTCGCCTTCAATTTCGAAGGTTACTGTTTTAATACCGGCAACATCACCTTCCTGAAAGTTGAGTTCTTTTACTTTGTAACCACTTTTTTCGGCATACATTAAATACATGCGCATTAGCATTTGAGCCCAGTCGCAGCTTTCGGTACCACCAGCGCCAGCAGTAATTTGCAATACAGCGCTTAAGCTATCACCTTCTTCCGAAAGCATATTTTTAAATTCAATATCTTCTATAAGCGTAGTGACTTTTAAAAATTGTTCTTCAACCTCTTCAATGGTATATTCGCCTTCCTTATAAAATTCATAAAGGATTTCTAAATCGCCAAGTAGTATTTTGGCTGTGTTGTAGTCTTCGATCCACTTTTTCTTAACACGAAGGGATTTTATTACGATTTCGGCAGCTTTGGAGTTGTTCCAGAAATTTGGGTCGAAGGTTTGCTCTTCTTCGTTCTGGATTTCTATAAGTTTGGCATCAACGTCAAAGATACCTCCTTAACGCACCAAGGCGCTCTATAAGATCTTTAATTTGATCTGATGTTATCATAGTTACTATTTTCAACAAAATTAGAATTAAAACCATCAGTAGAAAACAAATCTTGTTATATTTTTATAGCTTTATGCATAAATTAATTTATGAATATGACAATAGATTTAAGAAGTGATACCGTTACCAAGCCAAGCAAAGGTATGTTGGAGGCTATGATGCGTGCTCAAGTTGGAGATGATGTTTTTAAGGAAGACCCTACAGTTAATGCTTTGGAGGAACGAATTGCAGACCTATTTGGAAAACCTAAAGCTTTGTTTTTTCCAAGTGGGAGCATGGCAAATCAAACGGCTCTAAAATTACATACCAATCCGGGAGAACAGGTAATTTGCGATAAATATGCACATATTTATAATTATGAAGCAGGAGGCGCAAGTTTTAATAGCGGTGTTTCATGCAAATTAATTGATGGTGAACGTGGTATGTTTACTGCGGAACAAGTTTTAGAAGCCATTAATCCAAATGCTTTTTATTACAGTCAAACCAGTTTAGTTGAGGTAGAAAATACAACAAATAAAGGCGGAGGTGCCTGTTGGGATTTTTTTGAATTAAAGAAGATGCGAGAAATCTGTGATGAACATAATTTAGGATATCATCTTGATGGTGCGCGATTATGGAATGCTATTGTTGCTAAAAATGAAACAGCTAAACAATATGGTAATTTGTTTGATACTATTTCGGTGTGTTTAAGTAAGGGTTTGGGTTGCCCAATCGGATCGGTTTTAGTAGGTGATGAGCATTTGATGAAAAATGCCATTCGCATCCGGAAAGTATTTGGTGGTAACATGCGACAAGTAGGTTTTCTCGCTGCTGCTGGATTGTATGCATTAGATAATAATATTGAGAGGTTAGCTGAAGATCATCAAAAAGCTAAAGACATCGAAAATGTTTTAAACCATCTGGATTTTATTAAAACGGTAGAACCTGTTGAAACTAATATTGTGATTTTTGAATTAGGCAAAGGCATAAACGAAACCGACTTTCTTCAAAAACTGGAAGCACAAAATATGAAAATCATTGGTATGGGTGGCGGAAAACTGCGTATGGTGACCCATTTAGATTATACCAATGTCATGCATGAAAAACTTTTGAATACGCTTAACAGTTTTAAATTATAGGAAGAAACAACTTCTTTTAAGATTCCAAGAGACTTTTGAAATAGTGAAAACATTGAATTGGGGTTTAATTATTTAGATGAACTTGTAGAGAAAAAAGAAAATCAAAAGCCAAGAACCAAAATTGGTTATAAAAAGGATTAAAAGTAGAAACCTTTATTTCAAATAAACCTATTTTCATATAAAAATTAATGCTACTAATATTAATCCTATTTTTGCGCATTCAATAAGAGTAAAGTATGAGTAAAGATATTATGCCTCCTAAAGCAAAGATTATCCCTAAGCACCTTAAAATCCATAACGATTTACGCATCGATAATTATTATTGGTTAAACGAAAGAGACAATCAAGACGTCATAGATTATTTAAATGCTGAAAATGAGTACACCGAAGGTGTGATGAAGCATACCAAAGGTTTTCAAGAATCCCTTTTTGAAGAAATGAAGAGCAGAATTAGGGAAGATGACACCTCCGTGCCTTACAAATTAAACGGTTATTGGTACCTTACACGTTTCGAGAAAGGAAAAGATTATCCTATTTATTTCCGCAAGAAAGGGACGTTAGAAGCAAAAGAGGAAATCCTTTTTGATTGCAATCAAATGGCCGAAGGGCATTCCTATTTTAAATTGGGCAGTATTTGTATAAGCCCAGACAATACCATGGCAAGTTTTTCTGTAGACACTGTAAGTAGAAGACAATACACCATTCAAATAAAAAATTTAGTAACTGGAGAAATCTATTCCGATAAAATCATAAATACTGATGGTAGTACAACCTGGGCAAACGATAATGCCACTTTGTTTTATTCGGTAAAGGATCCTGTAACGTTACGCTCACACAAAATTTTTAAGCACAAGTTGTTTTCAGAAGCCAAACAAGATATTGAGGTTTTTCATGAAACCGATGAGACCTTTAACAGTTTTGTTTATAAAACGAAGTCAAGAAAATATATAGTCATAGGTTCATCAAGCACCCTTACCACCGAATTCAGGATTTTAAATGCCAACACGCCACATGATGAATTTAAAGTGTTTCAAGCAAGAGAGCGTGAATTAGATTATACCATATCACACTACGATGATAGTTTTTATATCATCAATAATAAAGATGGTGCTGCAAATTTCAAGCTTCAAAAAACCAACGAAAATACAACGGGAAAAGAACATTGGCAGGACGTTTTATCGCATAGAAATGACGTGTTATTGGAAGATATCGAAATCTTTAAAGAATATTTAGTAGTCAATGAGCGTGAAAATGGCTTAAATAAACTCCGAATTATGAGTTGGGACGGAAAGGAGGATTATTATCTTCCGTTTAATAGTGAAACCTATACCTCGCATATAGGGAATAACCCAGAGTTTGATAGTGACACATTACGTTATGGCTATAATGCTTTAATAACGCCAAGTTCGGTAATCGATTATAATTTTAAAACGAAACAGAAAGATATAAAGAAAGAGCAGAAGATATTGGGAGGTCATTTTAAAAAGGAAAATTATGAATCAAAGCGTATATGGGCAATGACTCGCGATGGTGAAAAAGTACCTATGTCGTTAATTTATAAAAAAGGCATTAAAAAAGACGGAAAAAATCCACTATTAATTTATGCCTATGGCTCCTATGGCTCTACAATAGATCCTTATTTTTCAAGTATAAGGTTAAGTTTGCTAGACCGAGGGTTTATCTATGCTATTGCTCATGTTAGAGGTGGTGAATATTTGGGCAGAATGTGGTATGAAAATGGAAAACTTTTATCAAAAAAGAACACCTTTTACGATTTTATCGACTGTTCGAAGCATCTCATTGATCAAAAGTACACGTCAAGCAAACATCTTTATGCCTATGGAGGCTCGGCAGGTGGCTTATTAATGGGTGCTATAGTCAATTTAAACCCAGAATTATATCATGGTATTATTGCAGCAGTTCCATTTGTGGATGTGTTAACCACCATGTTTGATGAAACGATCCCGTTAACCACAGGAGAATATGACGAATGGGGAAATCCTAATGAAAAAGAATTCTATGATTACATAAAAACATATTCACCGTACGATAATGTTGAAGCTAAAGCATATCCGAATATGCTTGTAACAACGGGACTTCACGATTCTCAAGTTCAATATTGGGAACCTGCAAAATGGGTCGCGAAATTGAGAAAACTTAAAACAGATAACAATAAACTGCTTTTTCACACCGATATGGATACTGGTCATGGAGGTGCTTCCGGACGTTTTGAAAGTTTAAAGGAAGTCGCTTTAGAATATGCTTTTTTACTAGATTTGGAGGGAGTTAGTGTTTAATTAAAAAAAATGTTTATTTTTGCGAGGTTTTAACTTCCATTTATTTTTAGTAATATTATGGTTGCTTTTAAAAGTTATTTATGAAATATAAAAATCAAGTTTTTGATAATGTATTGGATTTAATAGGCAACACACCGCTAATTAAATTAAATAACATGACCTCCGATTATAAAGGGAAATACTTTGCTAAAGTAGAAGCCTTTAATCCAGGCCATTCTTCAAAAGATAGAATAGCATTATACATTATAGAACAAGCTGAAGCGCGTGGTATTTTAAAGCCAGGTGATACTATCATTGAAACAACTTCTGGAAATACAGGTTTTAGTATAGCTATGGTAAGTATTATTAAAGGCTACGATTGTGTGTTAGCTGTAAGCTCGAAGTCCTCGGCCGATAAAATAGACATGCTCAAAACCATGGGTGCTAAGGTCTATGTTTGTCCTGCACATGTAAGTGCCGACGATCCAAGATCGTATTATGAAGTTGCAAAACGTTTACATAACGAAATAAAAGGATCGGTATATATCAATCAATATTTTAATGAGTTAAATATTGATGCACATTACAAAACCACAGGGCCAGAAATTTGGAAACAAACTGAAGGGCGCATTACGCATCTTGTAGCGTGTAGTGGGACTGGAGGAACTATTTCGGGTACTTCAAAATTCTTAAAAGAGCAAAATCCAAATATTAAAGTAGTTGGTGTCGATGCATTTGGTTCTGTGATTAAAAAATACCACGAAACCCGTGAATTTGATGAAAATGAAATTTATCCATACAGAATTGAAGGGCTTGGTAAGAACTTAATCCCAACGGCAACGGACTTCGATTTAATTGACGAGTTTGTAAAAGTTACAGATGAAGAAAGTGCACACACGGCAAGGCAAATAGCAAAAAGTGAAGGTTTGTTTGTAGGGTATACTTCTGGTGCTGCAATGCAAGCCATAAAACAAATTAATGATGAAGGACAATTTAAGGAGAATGACATTGTAGTTGTTATTTTCCCAGATCATGGTTCTCGTTATATGAGTAAGATTTATAGTGATAAATGGATGAACGATCAAGGTTTCTTTGATAGCGTTAACGCCGAAGCTGCCGAAAGCATTCAGTATATCAAGTAAAAGAAAAATAAAACATTTGAAAAACTAGTTGCCTTTTCCCTAAAAGTCAACTAGTTTTTTTATTAACATTGATGTAAAAAAGCATTATGATTAAGTGATAAATACTTAATTTTGCACCAACTAACTAAGAACTGAGAGCATAAATGAAAGATTTATTTGAGAAAATTTACAGAGACAAAGGTCCTTTAGGTAAATGGGCAGCACATGCAGAAGGTTACTTCGTTTTCCCAAAATTAGAAGGTCAGATATCCAACCGAATGAAATTTCAGGGAAACGACGTCATTACTTGGAGCATAAATGATTATTTAGGATTAGCGAACCATCCTGAAGTGCGTAAAGTTGATGCCGAGGCAGCAGCAGCATACGGATCTGCTTATCCAATGGGAGCAAGAATGATGTCTGGACATACAGATCTTCATGAAAAGTTACAGAATGAATTGGCATCTTTTGTAAGTAAGGAAGCAGCGTATTTGTTAAATTTTGGATATCAAGGGATTTTATCTACAATTGATGCGTTAGTCTCAAAAAATGATATTATTGTGTATGATGTCGATGCCCATGCCTGTATTATTGACGGCGTACGTCTGCATATGGGAAAACGTTTTACGTATAAACATAATGATGTTGTAAGTTTAGAAAAAAACCTTGATAGAGCCACTAAAATGGCTGAACAAACAGGAGGAGGAATTCTTGTGATTTCTGAAGGTGTGTTTGGAATGCGTGGTGAGCAAGGCAAGTTAAAGGAAATCGTTGCCCTTAAAGAGAAATATAATTTCCGCTTTTTAGTTGATGATGCGCATGGTTTTGGTACGCTGGGAGAAACAGGAGCAGGAGCAGGAGAAGAACAAGGTATTCAGGATGGGATTGATGTATATTTCGCAACCTTTGCCAAATCCTTGGCAAGTACCGGAGCGTTTATTGCAGCAGATAAAGAGATTATAGATTACTTAAAATATAATTTGCGTTCTCAAATGTTTGCAAAATCATTGCAAATGCAATTAGTGGCAGGAGCTTTAAAGCGTTTAGAAATGCTTAAAACCATGCCCGAATTAAAAGCTAAACTATGGGAAAATACAAATGCGCTTCAATCGGGATTAAAGAATCGCGGATTTGATATTGGAACAACACAAAGTTGTGTGACTCCAGTATATTTAAAGGGAAGTATTCCAGAGGCTATGGCTTTGGTTAGAGACTTACGTGAGAATTACGGAATCTTCTGTTCTATAGTGGTGTATCCTGTTATACCTAAAGGATTGATTTTATTAAGAATGATTCCTACAGCAACACACACGCTAGATGATATAATCGAAACACTAGATGCTTTTGAGGCTATTAGAGAGCGTTTAGAAAATGGCACTTATAAGAGATTGTCTGCCGCCGTAATCGCCTCAATGGAAGGTTGAAAATAAAAAATATTGTATAAAAAAAGACCGATTATTACAATCAGTCTTTTTTTTATGTGATCTCTTTCCTAAAAGTGCAGCGTTTTTTATGTGGCTGAGGATTATAATTTTTCCAAATTTTTTGTGCCGCTGTATTATCTGCCAACTCAGGAGTTCTTGTACATTCAACAATACCTTTCTTTTTAAAAATATTATAAAACTCATTAAAAATAATCGCATGGACGCCTTTGTTTTGGTATTCTGGATGCACGCCTATTAAATAAAAAGAAACTTTTTTACTATGTTTTTTAGCATGAATAAGATGTTTAATTCCGAAAGGGAATAAGCGTCCATTCATTTTTTGAAGCGCTTCGGCATAAGAAGGCATGACAATACCAAAAGCTACTAAATTGTCATTTTTATCGACAACAAACTTTATGTATTCGGGGTTTATAAACCCTAGAAACTTCTTTTTAAAGTATTCCTTTTGCATATCGGTTATGGCCACAAATGACGATAATGACGCATAACTTGTATTAAACAAATCAAACATTTTATCGGCATAAGGCATGACCTCTTTCGTTTTGGAGAAATACAAGGCCTTCAATTGGTAACGCTTCTTAATAATTTCTTGCACCCTGTAAAAACTTTCAGGATTTATATCTTTAAAATCATGCTTGGTTTCTAAATATTGCTTTTCGACCTTAAAGTCAAGTTGCATAAAATGCGAAGTATAATAGGGATGGTTATACCATGTAATCATAGAGCTAATCTTGTCAAACCCCTCAGTTAAAACACCAACTTTGTCCAAGTTTGAAAAACCAACAGGACCTTCTACATAATCCAGATTATTTTCTTTTCCAATGTCGTAAACCTTATCCAATAAAGCTTTAGTAACTTCAGCATTGTCGATAACGTCAAACCAGCCAAACCGCATCTTTTTTTGGTTTTGCCCATTTACTTCTAACCAATTAATAATGGCAGCAATACGCCCCACAATCTCATTATCTTTATAAGCTAAAAATAATGTGGCTTCGGCGTCATTAAATACGGGGTTCTCCTTTTTGCTGAATGTTTTAATTTCTTGGTTAACAATAGGTGGCACCCAATATTTTGAGCTTTTGTACAGCCTAAATGGGAATTTAACAAATGCCTTTAAGTCTTTTTTAGTTCGAACCTGTTTTATAATAATCATAAATTAAACATCTTAATCGTTGTTGAGGTCTTGATTTTGTTCTTGACGTTTGCCTCGTTTTTGTTCTCTGGATCTTCGTTTTCCTTCTTCCTTTGCCGAACCACCATTATCTACTTCTTTGTCTTTATGGAAATCCAATCTATAGGAAGCTCCAAAGTTAACACTAAAAACCGAAGGTGTGTCTTTGGTGTTAAATGTTACAGCGGTATCGAGCTGAAAATCTTTTCCCCATAAATAAGCACCACCAAGTCTAAATAAATTATCGGCATAAAAATCACTTTTTATACCTTGAGCTTCACCAAACACAACCCATTGTGGATTGAATGAATGTGTAAGCGTTAGGATATACTGAAAATCGGAATCATCCGAACCAATTCTGTCTTTAATTAAATTCATAACAAAAACCCAGCCTCCGGCAAAATTGTTTTGAGTGGCTATCATGACTTTTGGACTAAAGCCTTCAATGCCTGGTGCTGTATAGGTATTATTTTTTGAATCGAAATTTGCGCCGGCATAAACAGCGACCGCAGGAATCAAGCTATTCCATTTAAATTTATGGTTGGCTTTCCAGCTATATAAGTTTGGTTTGTCCTCTTCAGAGTTTTTATAAGGGTCGTAAACCAAATATTTTGCGCCAATGGTAAAATTTTTAAAATTTGCGCGTGAATCTTCCGATGGAATTGTAGAACGGTTATCCGTAAAGGTGTCACTTTGATATGTCCCTTCAAGATTAAGTTCCAGTTCTTCGAAAAACAATCCATAACGTGCGGCAAAATCAATTCCAAACCCCGATACTTCGTATTTTAAAGGTGTATGTTCTTCTTTAATGATGTAGGGTCCAACCTCTAATTGCGCTACATTAGTACCAACAGAAAAGGCACTCCGAGAGACTCCGGGTCTATTGGAATTTATGACCTCTGTATATTGACTAAAGGCATCAAAAGAAATTAGGCAAATGGTAACTATTAGGAAAGATTTTATAGGGCTCATAGTTTTAGTGTTAGATTTCAAATATAGAGATTTTAAACATTTTTTATCATTTTACAACGTTTTTTAAATCATAAGAATTGTATTTTTGCTTAAAATTTAATTCATGCTACAAGAAGCATCAGCCGTTGGATTGGTTCGAACGATTTTAATCATTTTGCTAATTTATTTTGGATTCAAAATATTAGCCAGGTTATTTGCGCCATTTCTTTTAAAATATGTTGCCAAAAAAGCAGAGCAACGGTTTGGAGGGCAATTTGGTCAATCCTCTGGCTATAGGAATAAAAAACAAGAAAAAGAAGGAGAGGTTTCTATTGATAAAGTCCCGAAAACCCATACCTCAAATAAAGATGTTGGAGAATATGTAGATTACGAAGAAATTGAGTAATTTTCGAGTCATTGTCTTTTAATACATATTCATGCAATTTTCAATAAAAAGAATACTTCCACATCTTGTAGTTCTCGTAAGTTTTGTAATCCTTTCATTAGCCTATTTTAGCCCGGTTTTAAAGGGGAAACAAATATTCCAAAGTGATATTGTGCATTATATTGGAATGTCTAAACAGCAAAATGATTTTAGAGCGGATACCGGAGAAGAAACGTATTGGACGAATAGTGCTTTTGGCGGTATGCCAACCTATCAGCTTGGTGCAAAATACCCGCATAATCATATAAAAAAACTGGATTTAGCACTGCGTTTTCTACCACGTCCAGCCGATTATCTCTTTTTGTATTTTATTGGCTTCTATGTTTTACTTCTGGTTTTAAAAGTTGACTTTAAACTTGCGGCGCTGGGTGCGCTCGCCTTTGGGTTTTCCACCTATTTAATTATAATTCTAGGCGTTGGACACAATAGTAAGGCGCACGCTATTGCGTACATGCCGCTGGTGTTAAGCGGAATATTGCTCACTTTTAAAGGAAAACATATACATGGGTTTTTGCTCACAACAGTTGCTATGGCACTTGAAATTGTGGCGAATCATTTCCAGATGACCTATTATTTAATGCTGTTAGTTATTGTTCTAGGGATTGTGTATTTGATTGATGCCGTTAAAAAGAAGTTATTGCCACACTATTTTAAATCGGTTGGAATCCTAGCGTTGGCAGTTATTTTAGCCATTGGTTTAAATGCCACAAATATTCTTGCTACACAAGAATACGTCAAGGAAAGCACACGTGGACAAAGCGAACTCACTATAAATCCAGATGGATCTCCAAAAGAAATTACATCGGGTCTTGATAAAAATTATATCACAGAGTATAGCTACGGCATATTAGAGACTTTCAACCTTTACATTCCAAGGTTAATGGGCGGTGGCAATAGGGAAGATGTTGGTAAGGATTCTGAATTCTACGAGTTTTATTTGCGTCAAGGTGCAACACCGTTACAAGCAAAAGAAGCAGTCAAGCAGACACCAACGTATTGGGGAAATCAACCGATTGTTGAAGCTCCTGCATACATTGGAGCGGTTATTTTGTTTTTGTTTGTATTTGCCTTGTTTTTAGTAAAAGGGCGTTTAAAATGGTGGTTAGTTGGAGGCACACTACTTTCACTACTATTGTCTTACGGAAAGAATTTTGGCCTGCTAACCGATTTCTTTATCGATTATGTGCCGCTTTACAATAAATTTAGAGCTGTGAGTTCTATTCAAGTTATTCTTGAATTATGTATTCCTGTTTTAGCAATTTTTGGGCTAGTGAGATTGTTTAATAATTCTGAAAAGAATGATGAAAAACTAAAAGCCCTAAAATACACCGTTGGAATTACTGCTGGATTGGCTTTAGTCTTTTTGTTATTTAAAACCACATTGTTTGAT
The DNA here is from genome assembly GCA_964195015.1 of uncultured Flavobacteriaceae bacterium. Classification (GTDB taxonomy): domain Bacteria; phylum Bacteroidota; class Bacteroidia; order Flavobacteriales; family Flavobacteriaceae; genus CAXMOQ01. Next base: position 13,819 of record CAXMOQ010000017.1, read on the forward strand.
TTTGTTGGGGTGAATGATGGTTACTATCGTCAAAATTATGGGCAACAATTTATGGATGCCATAAGAAGTGATAGACAAATGATTTTCACAAAGGATACAATAAGAACACTAGTTTTAGTTTTACTTTCGGCGGGTACAATCTTTATGTTCTTAAAGAAGAAACTATCCGAAACATTGGTAATAGTTTGTTTTGCAGCACTTATTCTTTTTGATTTGGTTGGTGTTGACAGGCGTTATGTGAATAATGATAATTTTGTATCCTCTATACAGGTGAACAAACCGTATCAAGCCAATAAAGCAGATTTGGAGATTTTAAAAGACACCACACATTTTAGAGTTTTTGATGCGACTAGCAGTGGTGCAAGAGCTTCTTATTTTCATAATTCGTTAAGTGGTTATCATGCGGCAAAGCTGAAACGCTATAATGACGTATTCGATTTTCATATCGCCAAAAATAATATCAACGTGCTTAATATGCTCAACACCAAGTATATTATTGCCGAAGATGAGCAGGGTAATCTGTTCCCTTATGTAAATACCGATACTAATGGCAATGCATGGTTTGTGCAAGATTTAAAAGCTGTTGAGACTGCAAATGATGAAATTTTGGGCTTGGATAGTTTGGACACAAAAGCAATTGCTATCATTAAAAGCACTTTGCTTTATGATTATAAGCTTGATTTAGGTTATTCAGTGGATTCTACGGCTTCAGTCCAATTAAAAGAGCATAAACCAAATTATCTAAAATATCAATCAGAAAACACCAAAGATGGCTTTGCGGTTTTTTCGGAAATTTATTATAAAGACGGTTGGAATGCTTATGTTGATGGACAATTAACACCTTATGTTAGGGTTGATTACGTATTACGTGGAATGGAAATTCCTGCTGGTCAACATACCATAGAATTTAAGTTTAAGCCAAAAGTCATTGAAACTGGAAGCAAGCTTGCACTCGCAAGTTCGATATTACTCGGATTATTATTGCTTGGAGGATTGTTTTATGAGTTTAGAAGGGAATGACAAAAATGACAAGAAAGGCACTCATCATAACCTATTATTGGCCGCCGGCTGGAGGTCCTGGCGTACAACGTTGGTTGAAATTCGTGAAGTACTTACCGGAATTTAATATAGAACCTGTTGTTTACATCCCTGAAAATCCTAGCTATCCCTTAATTGATGAAAGTTTATTAGATGAAATTTCTAATGATGTTACTATTGTAAAGCAGTCTATTAAGGAGCCGTACAAACTTGCTAACCTTCTGTCTAAAAACAAATCTAATACCATTAGTAAAGGGATTATTAAAGAGCAAAAAAAGCAAAGCTTAATAGAAAAGTTTATGCTTTATGCTCGTGGCAATTATTTTATTCCCGATGCTCGCAAAGCTTGGGTAAAACCTTCTGTAGCTTTTCTTTCAGAATATATTGCTAAAGAAAATATTGAAGTCATCATTACCACAGGACCGCCTCACAGTTTGCATCTTATAGGTTTGCAACTTAAGAAAAGGTTAGGCGTGAAGTGGCTTGCCGATTTTAGAGACCCATGGACATCCATTGGTTATCATAAACAGTTAAAGCTTACCAAAGCTTCACAGCAAAAACATAAAGCGTTAGAAAGCCAAGTTTTAAATACCGCTGATCAAATTATTGTGACAAGTTTTAAAACGAAAGAGGAGTTTCAACTATTGACAAAACAACCTATTGAAGTGATTACAAACGGTTATGATGATGAATCTGTCGAAGTAGCAGAATTAGACAGTAAATTTACGCTGTCACATATTGGTTCGCTACTTTCAGGAAGAAACCCAAAGGTGTTATGGCAAGTGTTAAAGGATTTAGTTAATGAGAATGATGATTTTGCAAATAGTTTTCAATTGAATTTAGTAGGTATTGTTAGCCAAGAATTGCTTCAGTCTATTGAATTTTACAAATTAAGCAATAATATAAATAACATGGGCTATTTATCACATAAAGAGTCTGTTGTAGTTCAAAAAAAAGCACAAATATTATTGTTAATTGAAATCGATTCAGAAGAAACCAAAGGGATTATTCCAGGGAAATTATTTGAATATATGGTGTCTAGCAGGCCAATAGTTGCTCTCGGACCAAAAGGATCTGATGTTGAAACAATTATTGTAGAGACTAATACAGGAAATTATTTTTATTACCATGATTATGATACTTTGAAAGAGACAATATTAAATCATTTTAGAGCGTACCAAAGTGGAACATTAAAATCGTACGGTATTGGATTACAAAAGTATAGTAGGAGGAATTTAACTAAAATACTAGCAAATTTAATTTAATGGGAATTGTATTTTCACAATCTATTAAAAACACAGTGATTACCTACTTCGGATTTGGTATTGGTGCCATAAACACCTTATTCCTATATACCGAATTTATGTCGCCAGAGTATTATGGATTGATTGGCTATATTCTTTCTACATCTTTGATAATAATGCCCTTAATGGCGTTTGGTGTTCATAATACGATTATTAAATTTTATTCTTCATTTAAAACGAGACAATCACAAAACAGTTTTTTAACCTTAATGCTACTGTTACCATTGGCTATTATAATTCCTGTTGGTTTAATAGGTTATCTATCATTCGATCTAATAAGTAATTGGTTATCCGAAGAGAATATTATCATAAAAAATTATGTTTGGCTAATATATATTTGTGCTATTGCATTTGCTTATTTCGAAGTGTTTTATGCCTGGTCCAAAGTGCAAATGAAAAGTGTGTTTGGCAATTTCATGAAAGAGGTGTTTCATAGAATTTGCGTAACCATTTTATTATTCTGCCTATATTTTAATTATTTAACCGTTAACCAATTAATTTATAGCATTGCGGGCGTTTATATTTTACGCATGCTTGTTATGTTAATCTATGCCTTTAGTTTAAGGCTGCCCGTTTTAAAACTTCCTAAAGTTAATAATGTGTCGGCAATATTAAAATATACATCGCTTATCATTATTGCAGGTTCTGTGGCAAATATTATTTTGGAAATAGATAAGTTTATGCTAGGTCACTATATAGCCATTGAAAATGTTGCCTACTATGGTGTCGCCATTTATATTGCAACAGTTATTGGTGTTCCTGCACGTTCTATGCATCAAATTACAAACCCGCTGACGGCTAAACTTTTAAACGATAATAATAAGATTGAACTTGAGGTGCTTTATAAAAAAAGCTCATTGAATTTGTTTGTAATTGGTGGATTCATTTTCCTTTTAATTATTTTGAATATTAATGAATTATACAAATTAATTCCTGAAGAGTTTAGTGGAGGAATTTTGGTCGTGATTTTAATCAGTTTTTCAAAACTTATGGACAATCTGTTGGGGAATAATAACGCCGTTCTGTTTAACAGTAGTTATTACCGCATAGTTTTAATTCTGGGCTTCTTTTTAGCCATTATTACTATTGGTTTAAATATAGTATTAATACCAATATATGGCATTAATGGCGCTGCTTTTGCAACGCTCATTTCGGTTTTAGCATATAATTTTGTTAAAATATTATTTGTGCAGCTTAAATTTGGGATGTTGCCTTTTTCTGAAAATACAGCTAAAGCATTTGTGCTTATTTTAGTTGGTATTGCGGTGTTTTATTTTTGGAATTTTTCATTCCATCCTGCTTTAAATATTGCATTGAAGTCAATACTTATTACTGTTTTTTATTGGCTTGTTGTTTATAAATTTAGATTTTCCGAAGATATTTCGACGCTTATTGATAAGTTTTTAAAGCGATAAAAAAGCCCTGTGACGCTGCTTTGAGGCAAACTATTTCACAGGACTTTCCAACTAACCAACCAAAAAATTATATTCTTCTTTGACTTGATCTTGATTTATTGCTTTTATTATTAGTACTTGAACTTCTGCTTTGCTGAACTTTCGGTCGGCTTTGAGGAGTTCTGGAAGCAACACGTTTATTGCTTTGCTTATTATCTCTACTAATATATTTACGTGTATTCGATGTTTTTGGTTTTTGGGCGGTATAACTATTAGTTCTATTATTTCGTTTCTTTATTGTTTGAGCACTATTTGTTTTAACTCTATTTGTGTTCACATTCGTTTTTCTAGTTTTGGAATTATGAGTTACTTGCGCATTATTTCTACTAGGTTGCGCTTTTCTTGTTCTAATTGCTCTAGTGTTATTTGAAGTCAGAGCTTTATTACTTCGCTTTGTTTTTGTAGTATTAGAAGCCAATAAGTCATTTGTTCTAGTTGTATTTCTAACCTGTGTATTATTTCTACGAACTCTAGTATCACGAGTTCTATTAACCGTAGCGTAACTTCTATTTCTAACAACGGTATAACCACGTCTGCCGGCTACTGCTGTTGTTTGTCTGTAATTATTAGTATATGGTTTGTAATAGCTATAACGTACTGGTTTGTAGTATTGTCTGTAAGGTCTATTATAAACTACACAATAATTGTAGGATGGCACTCTATAATAATTATGCCATGGTCTGTATACATAATATCTATTATAAACATTGATATAACCTGTGCTATATGAAAACACATTGTAAGGGTTATAATGTACGTATAAACCACCTACACCAGATACATAGCCATAATTGTTATAGCGAATAGAAACATTACCTGCCCTTGAAATTCTTCCGTAATAATCATAATAGATAGGAGTATTTTCAATTTGAATAATCGCACCATATTCATCATACTGTACATAAGCATTATAGTCATATCCTGAATTAAAACTAACGTTTAAATTTGGGGAACCTATGGATACGTTTACATTTGATCCGTAGCTGTTCATTTGAAAATCGAATTGACCATCAGGAAAGACAGAAAACTCAATACCACTTTCTACAAATATGAACGAGTTACCATAACCATTCACAAATGTTGATACTGCATTATTGGTATTTTTGGTGGTTGTTGCCTTTGCCGATATTGCCAAGAGAAGAAAACTGGCAACTAATAGTGTAATTCGTTTCATAATATATAGTTTAAATGTTTCTTAATTGATAATTACCAAACAACGTGCCAAATATGTATATCCTTAATAATGAGTAAAATGAATTTGAAGTAATTGTAAATACTTTTTTATACTTTTATAAAAGCTAATCAACACACATGGAAACCCATACAACAGATTGTAAAACTTGTGAAAAAAACTTTAAGGTAGGCTTTGAGTTTTGCCCACATTGTGGACAGAAAACCAATGAAGACCTTACGGTTGGTGTATTATTTTACAATACCATAAGCAATTATTTTTCGTTTGATGCCCGATTTTTTAAGAGCTTTATCCCGTTAATGTTTAAGCCAGGAATTCTGGCGAAACGTTTTATAGAAGGTAAGCGTTTGCTGTATTTGCATCCCGCACAAATGTATTTGTTTATTTCGGTAGTATTTTTCTTTTTATTTTCAATTGCTTCGAGAGATTTCGTAAATAAATCAGACTCGGTATTAGAGGAAGGTTTTAAAAATGATAAGATTTTAGATACTACAAAAGCAGAGGTATTAGATTCAATTACTGTGGCGAAAATCACCGCGCCTATAGAGAATAGTAAAATACTTACCGGAATGAATGAAGAAGAGCGTAAAGCTTTGGATTCTATAATTACGGTAAATGCAAATACTCAAGATCTCTCTAGCATGGATTTAGGATTTAACACTAAAAAATTAGATTCACTAATTGCCATTGATGCGCCAGAAAATGAACAGTTAAAGGCTATGGGGATGACAGATAATACCGGACTTTTTATGACACGTTTTTATAAACAAGGATTAAAGATATATAAACAAAGTGGAAAAGGAGTTGTTCAGGCTTTTTTGGATAGTATTCCAATATCAATGTTTATTTTACTACCAATTTTTGCATTTATTTTAAAGTTATTGTTTTATAGAAGAGGCCCATTTACCCATCATTTGGTCTTTGGTTTTTATTATTATTCCTTTTTATTCACCGTTTTTAGTATTATAGTTTTAGTGAATATGGTTTGGGAAATACCCGATTGGATTGATTGGCTTGTAGCTATTTCAACATTTTTGTATTTACTTATTGCAATTAAGCGATTTTATGGACAGGGTTATTTTTTAATTTTCTTTAAAACTTGTGTAGCGACCTTTGTGTATATGACTTTTGTGATTCCAATAGCAATGGGTATTATGGTTGCGGGAGCATTTCTGTTTTATTGATGAAAAAAAATTGTCATTTTGCACTTGATTTGGAATCTACAATATTTTTAAATTGGATTATAATCAATTTAAGGATAACAATTGCTGTTTCAGACTAACTTCTCCTTTAAATATATTCCGGTAACAGATTCTTGATTTTCAATAATTTCTTCAGGAGTGCCAGAAGCCATAAGATGCCCTCCAGTCTCACCACCTTCTGGACCAAGGTCAATAATATAATCGGCACATTTAATAAGCTCTAAATTATGTTCTACCACAATAATAGAATGTCCTTTTTCAATCAATGCATTAAAAGAAGTTAATAGTTTTTGTATATCATGAAAATGCAAACCCGTAGTCGGCTCATCAAAAATAAAAAGGGCTTTGTCTTTGGTGTTTCCTTTTCCTAAAAACGAAGCCAGTTTAATACGTTGTGCTTCACCACCAGATAGGGTAGAAGAACTTTGTCCTAAAGTAACATAGCCTAAACCTACGTCCTGCAAAGGCTGCAATTTGTTTTTAATTTTTGTTTGCTCGTTCTTTTCAAAAAAAGCGATGGCATCATCAATGGTCATTGTTAAGATGTTGTCAATGGTTTTATTTGCAAATGTCACTTCCAGAACTTCCTTTTTAAAACGCTTGCCTTTGCAGGTTTCACATTGTAAATGCACATCGGCCATAAATTGCATTTCAATAGTCACTTCACCATCGCCTTTACAGGTTTCACAACGCCCACCATCAACATTAAACGAAAAATGTTTGGCTTGATATGCTCTAATCTTGCTTAATTTCTGATTGGCAAAAAGCGCACGAATATCATCGTAAGCCTTAATATAAGTTACAGGATTTGAACGTGAGGAGCGACCAATGGGGTTTTGGTCCACAAATTCAATATGCTTAATATTACTAAAGTTACCTTCAAGATTTGTAAACTGTCCTGCTTTTTCACCAAAATCGGTTAATTGCTTTTGTAATGCCGGAAAGAGGATCTTTTTTACCAATGTACTTTTACCGCTTCCAGAAACACCTGTAACTACTGTAAGCATACCCAGCGGAAAGCTCACATCGATATTCTTTAAATTATTTTCGCGGGCGCCCATAATATCAACATGATATTTAGAAGTTCTGCGCTGTTCAGGAATTTCAATTTTCAAACTACCGTTTAAATATTGCGCAGTTAAAGAATTGGAAACCAGAATATTGTTGTAAGTTCCAGTTGCAACAACGTGGCCTCCTAATGTTCCAGCTTCTGGACCAATATCTATAATCTCATCAGCGGCTTGCATAATATCTTCATCATGTTCCACAACAATAACCGTATTCCCCAAATCACGCAAGGATTTTAAGACAGTAATGAGGCGTTCGGTATCTTTTGGATGAAGTCCAATGCTAGGTTCGTCTAAAATATACATTGAGCCCACTAAACTGCTGCCAAGAGAAGTTGCCAAATTTATACGTTGACTTTCGCCACCAGAAAGCGTATTCGATTTTCTGTTAAGCATTAAATAATTCAAACCAACATTCGAAAGAAAGGATAAGCGATTATTAATTTCTTTTAGTAATCTGTTTGCTATTTTGGTGTCGTAATCATTTAATTCCAATTGTTTAAAAAAGGTTACTAGCTTTTTTAATGGCATTTCAACTAAATCAGTAATGGTTGCATTACCGACTTTCACATAATTTGCCTCAACACGTAAGCGTTTGCCATGACACACTTTACACTTGGTTTTTCCTCGATATCGTGACAACATCACACGGTTCTGAATTTTGTAGGCTTTTGATTCTAGTTCAGAAAAGAACGCATTCAAACCTTCAAAATATTTGTTTCCAGACCAGATAAGCTGCTTGTGTTCGTCGCTTAATTTGAAAAAGGGTTTGTGTATTGGGAAATCGAAGTGATGCGAATTATTAACTAATTGATCTCTATACCAACTCATACTTTCGCCTCGCCACGGAAAAATAGCATTCTCGTAAACCGAAAGTCCAGTATTTGGAATGACTAAATCTTCATCAATACCAATGACATCGCCATAACCTTCACATTTAGGACAAGCACCATAAGGATTGTTAAAACTGAATAAATGAATGTTAGGTTCTAGAAAAGTAATACCGTCAAGCTCAAATTTATTATTAAAATATCGCAGATCATTTTCAGCAATCGATTCTATAACACATTCATTTTTGCCTTCAAAAAATGCTGTTTGTATCGCATCGGCCAAACGATTGTAGAAATCTTCTTCATCACGTACAATAATTCTATCAACAACCAGAAAAATATCATTTATGGTTTCGCCAAACGTTTCAGCTTCATCAATTCTTAAAACTGTATCGTTGATTTTTATTCTCGCATAACCTTGCTGCAAAAGTGCTTTAAGTTTATCTTCCATAGTGCGCCCTTTTTCCAAATGGATTGGGGCAAGAAGAAGTAACTTATGACCTTCTTTAAAAGTTTTGATATAATTTAAAACGTCTTCAATAGTATCTTTTTTTACTTCTTCATCAGATTTTGGCGAGTAGGTTCTCCCAATTCTGGCAAATAGTAGTTTTAAGTAATCGTAAATCTCGGTCGTAGTACCAACCGTTGAGCGCGGGTTGGTAGAATTCACTTTTTGCTCAATAGCAATCGCAGGAGCAATACCTTTTATATAGTCTACTTTAGGCTTGTTAAGCCGTCCTAAAAACTGCCTAGCATAACTTGACAAGCTTTCAACATAGCGACGTTGTCCTTCGGCATAAAGCGTATCAAAAGCCAAACTGGACTTGCCAGAACCCGATAAACCGGTAATAACCACTAACTTATTTCTAGGGATTATAACATCAATATTTTTTAAGTTGTGCAATTTTGCACCCTTAATGATGATATTTTCTTTTGGATCAACGTCAGAAATGTTAGTAACCATAGGCTTTTAAAGGAAATAATTTCGCAAAGATACTATAAGTATTTAATCTGTCTAAATTTATTGTTATCCAACTGTCAGATTGGATCGGCAACAAAAATTTGAACTAATATTAACTTAATGATTTTGGCTTATTTCAGCCTAAAAAATGGAATATTGTTTAATTAAATGTTAAAAAAAAATGTTAATTTTTGTTTTTTAGGTATGAATCTTGTTATATTTGAACTAATAAATTAAAAATCACTTTATTCAGCCTATAGCAAAACATTACTTTTAAAACAATTTAACCCCAAGCAAAGAAGATAATTCTGCGCCTTAAAAGTAATGATTATGCAACACCAGAATATTTCAGACGCTATATTAGTTAGTAATTACATTCAAGGTAATGAAAGCGCATTAGAAATTCTTATTACAAGACACAAACAGCGCGTTTACAGTTTTATCTATTCTAAAGTTTATGATAGAGATATTGCTGAAGACATTTTTCAAGACACATTTATTAAAGTCATTAAAACGCTTAAAAGAGGCGCTTACAATGAAGAAGGTAAATTTTTACCTTGGATTATGCGCATTTCCCATAACCTTATTATAGATCATTTTAGAAAGAACAGCCGCATGCCAAAGTTTGATAACAGCGGTGAGTTTAGTATTTTTTCTGTTTTAAGCGACAATTCGTTAAATGCTGAAAAACAAATCATTAAAGATCAGACGGAACATGATGTAAGACAGATCATTGAAGAGTTGCCAGAAGATCAGAAGCAAGTGCTTTTAATGCGCATGTATAATGACATGAGTTTTAAAGAAATATCGGAAAGAACAGGCGTTAGCATTAATACGGCCTTGGGCAGAATGCGTTACGCTTTAATTAATATGCGTAAGATAATTGACAAGCATAATATTATTTTAACCAATTAATACAATAAAGTAAGTTTTGTTACGTTAAGATTGTAATTAACTCTAAATTAATGTAATGGCAAAACTTTACTCTGAACGTCCAAAACAAACCTTGAACTTACGTGAACCGAAGGAAGAAACGGTGAATTTTCTTCTAAATTATTCTAAGGCTTTAAGTGTTATAAATTGTAATAAGATGAAGTTTGAAGCACTTCTCAACTAAACTTTGAAAAAGTCCTGATTGTTAGTCGTCAGGACTTTTTTAAATTATAATACGCCTTAATCACAGATTTTCGCCCGATAGTTTTTGTGATAATGTCTTTATCGAGATTCCAGCCTCTTGCAGGTGAATATTCGCGACCATACCAGATTATTTGAAGATGTAAGTCATTCCAAAGGTTTTTAGGGAATAATCGTTTTGCATCTTTCTCTGTTTGAACAACATTTTTTCCATTGCTTAAATTCCATCGATACATGAGTCTGTGAATATGCGTATCTACCGGAAAGGCAGGTACGCCAAACGCTTGAGACATAACGACGCTTGCTGTTTTATGTCCAACAGCGGGAAGTTCTTCTAATGCTTCAAAACTTGCTGGAACTTTTCCGTTATGTTTATCAATTAAAATTTGTGATAATCCATGAATGCCTTTACTTTTCATAGGAGACAGACCTACTGGCTTTATAACCTCTCTAATGTCTTCAATGGTAAGTTTAACCATATCGTAGGGACTATTAGCTTTAGCAAATAGTATAGGTGTGGTTTTATTAACTCGGACATCGGTGCTTTGAGCCGATAAAAGAACGGCAATCAATAATGTATAAGGATTTTTGTGATCTAAAGGAATAGGAATTGTTGGGTAAAGTTCGTTTAATGTTTTTATTACAAAATCAACTTTTTCTTGTTTGGTCATTTATTGTATTTTAGCACTTACAAAGTTAAAAAATATGACCACATTAAAAACAGGAGATAAGGCACCAGATTTTTCGGCACATGATGAACAAGGTAACATTATTTCATTATCAGATTATAAAGGAAAGAAGCTTGCTGTTTTTTTCTATCCAAAGGCAAATACACCAACATGTACTGTAGAAGCTTGTAATTTAAGAGACAATTATCAAATGCTTCAAGATGAAGGTTATAATATTTTAGGAGTAAGTGCCGATACTCAAAAAAAACAATCCAATTTTAAGAAGAAATTTAATTTTCCTTATCTGCTAATTGCCGATGTTGATAAAACCGTGATTAATGCGTTTGAAGTTTGGGGACCAAAGAAATTTATGGGGCGCACTTTTAATGGTATCCATCGTTTAACTTTTGTAATAAATGAGGAAGGCGTTATTACAAAAATAATTGATGACGTGAAAGCAAAAGAACACACATCACAAATTTTAGGGTAAAAATAAGGTGGCTATTTTTTAATTTTTTTTAATTTTTTATTTAGAATAATAGGCTTTCTAGAATATCCAAACAAACGATAATCTTTTATTAAATCGGCAATACCTTCAGGCAGCATGTCTTTCCATCCAATTCTGCCATCTGCTATCATTTGTAAAATCTCCCTCGAGAATATATTAAGCACATTTGAATCAAAGTCTTTAACATCAATAACTTTCCCGTTGTATTTAAAGAATTTGTATAGTTCTTTCATTCTTGGGTGTACCTTAATATTTTCACTTGTAATCAATTCTCCAGTCTTTTCATCAACCATTGGATACAAATAAACTTTTAAATCTTTAAAAAACAGTTTCCCGAAGGCTTCTAAAATCCCACCACTTAAATTACGGTAATATTTTTCATCAAAAATTTCAACAAGATTATTAACACCCATGGCGAGACCCATTCGGTTTTTGGTATACTGCGAAAAATATTCTACAAGTTTATAATATTCCTTAAAATTTGAGATCATAACGGTTTGCCCTAATGAACATAGCAAATCTGCACGATCCATAAAATCTTGTTCATCAATTTCACCTTCAGCACGCAGGTTTGAGAGCGTAATTTCGAAAAGTACTTGTGTGTTTTCAATCTCTACTCTATTTTCACTTATAAACATGTCGTATGCCGTTTTGTACATATCCATGTTTACTTTGGTTACTGGTCTAAAACTACCCCGCAAGGCTAATATGTTTTTCTTATAAAGTGCTTTTGCCGGCAATACGTTGTTTCCATCTGGATCAAACATAACGGCATCTGTCATGCCATTTTTAACAAGCTGAAGACTCATTAATCGGTTATCAACATCATTAAACAATGGCCCTGAAAAATTAACAGTATCAATTTCTAATTGATCTTTATCTAGATGGTCATACAGATAGCGCAATAATTTCTTTGGCTCATTGTGTTTATAATAAGCACCGTAAATTAAATTAGTGCCAAGTATGCCTAATGTTTCTTGTTGCAATCGTGCATCGGTTTCCTTAAAACGTAAATGCAAAACAATATCATTAAACTCTTGGTTAGGTTCGATCTGGAATTTTATACCAATCCAGCCGTGGCCTTTAAATTGTTTGGCAAAATCGATAGTGGCTACAGTATTGGCGAAAGTGAAAAATAATTTATTCGGGTGTTTGTCTCTGGTGATACGTTCTTCTATGAGGCTCATTTCCCAGTTTAGCATTTTACGAAGACGTGCTTCGGTAACATAGCGTTTATCATCCTCGATACCGTAAATGGCATCACTGAAATCCTTGTCGTAAGCCGACATGGCTTTTGCAATAGTCCCAGAACCACCACCAGCTCTAAAAAACTGACGAACAGTTTCTTGACCGGCACCAATTTCGGCAAAGGTGCCGTAAATATTATCGTTTAAGTTAATGCGAAGTGCTTTGGCTTTTAATGACGGAGTATCATCAATTTTTTTATCGCCTTTTATGGTAATTTCCATATTCGAAAGATAGTTGTTTTTCTATATTTATCAAAGGTATTAAATTACAGTAGCAAACAAAAAAATTACCCTATTTTTGTTATAAAACTTAACACTTTTGAACGTTACATTTCTCGGCACAGGAACTTCTCAAGGTATTCCAGTAATTGGAAGCGACCATCCCGTATGTTTAAGTGCGGATTTTAGAGATAAGCGTTTAAGAGTTTCAGTACTTGTTGAGTGGAGTCATTATGCGTTTGTGATTGATTGTGGCCCAGATTTTAGACAGCAAATGCTAAATGCTAACTGTAAAAAGATTGATGGCATTTTGTTTACACATGAACATGCTGACCACACGGCCGGTTTAGACGACATTAGACCTTTTTTCTTTCAACAAGGCAACATTCCTATTTATGGACATAAACGTGTTCTAAAAGCATTAAAGCGGCGCTTTGATTATATTTTAATTAATGAAAATAAATATCCAGGAGCCCCAAGTGTTGTGCAACACAGGATTAAAAACAAACCTTTTGCTTTGGGCGACCTTAACGTGATTCCGGTTAAAGGACTTCATGATAAATTACAGGTTTTCGGTTTTAGATTCAAAGATTTTGCATACTTAACCGATATGAAAACTTTAGAAGAGGAAGAAATAGAGAAAATTAAAAACGTGAAGGTATTGGTAATAAATGCTTTACGAGAGAAACCACATCAATCCCATTTTAATCTAGAAGAAGCATTACAATTTATAAAAAAAGTAAATCCAGAAAAGGCGTACTTAACACATATTAGTCATTTGTTGGGATTTCATGAAGGAGTGCAACAAAAACTTCCAGGGAACGTCTTTTTGGCTTACGATAACTTACAAATCACAATACAATGAAGACCAAAATTTTTATGTACCTGTTTATTTTTTCGGTGTTACTCATATTATTTCAATATGTCAATTCGAAAAATATTTACGAGGATAATATCAAAAAAATAGAAACGTATAAAGACAATATTGAAAAATATAAAGATTCCGTAGCGATATATAACGACGAAATATATGATTTGTCACATTTTAATTTAAATAGAAACGAAGATGCCATTACATATTTTGAAAATGATGGCTATAAGGTTGATCAATTAATTCCGTTTATCAAGGATGAATTATACAAACTTAACGTAGTGCGTGGCGAACATCCTCTAGTGCCTTATGCTGCAAGTAGTGGCAGAAAAATACTTATAAACACGGTGAAGCTATTAAACCATAAATGGATTATTGCCGATTTCTCTGATGGCGAATTTTGGGGAGAATTATTTATAACCTACGAAATAACTGAAAACAAGGAGCTAAAATTTAGACTTGTCGAGTCGTTCTTGTATCCTTTTGATTAATTATTTTTTAGCTTTGTAGGCGATACCACGTTGTTTTATGTTTTCGCCAACATAGGAATATTCAAAGGTATAGGAAGAGTCTGTAGTTGTTAGGATTTTTAAATGAATATCCTTTCGCTCTGCCATGTTTTTAGGACTCATGGTTTTAAAAATCATTTCGCAATCATTTATCCAGCGTACTTGCGACGAATCTAATTTACCTTCAAAGGATTCTACCTGCAATGTCGTATTCCTGCTGAAAGTTGATTTATAAATCCGACCATTAATGTCCACTTCGCTGTAAAAATCACCAGTTTTATAATTCTCACAGTGGCGTTCTGTTTGATAGCAACCCGTAACACATAAAATAAGAAAAAGCAGGAATGATATTCTCATATAAATTGTTTTCCGGCAAAATTACTAAAGAATACCGATTAATTCTCAAAGTTTTTAAAACTTCCATCGGAATAGAACACAACAATACGTTCTATGTGCTTGTCTTGTTGTAAATCTGGAAGCATTTTTTCTTTTTCTGGAAGATCTTTAATTTTCTCATATTTTTCCTTAAGCGAAGGAAATTCGCCTTTTCCATTTAACAACCAATACAATTCAACTTCTGGAAAAGAGGAGAGGACTTTTAAAACAAATTCTAAGCTCGGCTTATTTCTGCTGGATAGAATGTGCGAGATACTGGAGCGTTGTACACCAATCTTTTCGGCAAAGGAAGACGCAGATTCACCATAAAAATCAATGACTTTTTGAAGTCGTTTTGCAAAAGCCTCATTGTTTATCATTGTAAACCATATTTTAAGCCTATAAATTACAAATGTAATGATTTTGTTGATATCAATTTAAACAGTTCGTCTAAAATCACATTATTTATTAATTTAAAACATTATATAAAATTATTTAACACACTGAAATATAGCAATATAAATTTTAGTAATCTTAAATGAAAAATTCATACCCAAACCAGCGTTAGTAAATCTTCCAGAAATCATGTTTTGTTTAATAATGTAAACAAAAAAGATCATTTTTATTGTTTACAAATGTAAATTAGTAATTGTTTACATTTGTGCATTAACATATTTCAATGCATCTAGAAACACTAAATACTGCCTATAAAAGTCACAAGGAAAATATTCTTTTTCATCGCTATATAACCACGAATCATATCCATCCGCTTTTAGAAAAATTGAATGAAAAATTTTCA
>CAXMOQ010000018.1:0-7976 GCA_964195015.1 uncultured Flavobacteriaceae bacterium
TAGATTGTACACGAGGTACGTATGTTTTTGATGAAATTAAAATAGTACACGACTACGGAAAAAGCATGAGTAAAGGTCTAGATCTCGGTGGTCGCCGTATCATTAAAAAAAAATTTCAGAAGCCAAAGTACTTGCTATAGCACCAATGTTTGACAATTTATTATTACGAATACGTTGAGCGACTTCGGCGGTATCTTTATCTTCAACCAATTTAATATGTTGATACTTTTTAAAAAACTCCTTACATTGTAATAATGCCATGGGATGTGAATACACTTCTTTTATGTCTTCAATATTTTGACCAGGCAATGCCATTAAATTATGTTGCACATCGGTATATTGCTCGCCAACAATATGTAAATGATGATTGTCGATTAAAGCGTAATTAGGAATAATTGAGCCTGCTATCGAATTCTCGATTGCCATAATAACGGCATCGCTCTCTTTATTAATTAAACACTCTACGGCACGATCGAAGGTCAAACATTCTATGACATCAATATCGTTTTCAAAATATTGCTGTGATATAATATGATGAAACGATCCTTTTACACCTTGTATACTTACTGATTTTATCATATAAAAAAAGTCCCGATTTTCATCGAGACTTATATTTTAATTTATGTTCTATAAATTATACATACAACGTCTCGATCCTTTTGCTAAAAAAGAAATAAAACCAGTTGTAAAATGTATTATTTGCTGTTATCATTATGTTTATTGATTCGGCTAATGTAAATAATATTTCTACAAATCAAAGGAGTAGAAACATTTTTTTTGCATTTTGTCCAAAGTTTTGAAGATTTTTAGAGAATCGCCTGTATAAATTATATAATGTTTATTTTTGAGCATACAATTTTATTATGTCTATTGAAGTACAACATATTACAAAAACGTATGGCGACCAAAAAGCACTAAACGACGTCTCTTTTAAAGTTGACAAACCAGAAATTGTTGGCTTTTTGGGTCCAAATGGTGCAGGAAAGTCGACTATGATGAAGATTTTAACCACGTATATTGAAGCTAATAAAGGTTCGGCATTGGTTAATGGACATGATGTTAAAGAAAACACACATCAAGTCCAACAGAGCGTTGGCTATTTGCCTGAACACAACCCATTATATTTAGAAATGTACGTTAGGGAATATTTAGCCTTTAATGCTAAAGTTTATAAGCTTGATGAACAACGTGTTGAAGACGTTATAGAATTAACGGGATTAACACCCGAATCACATAAAAAAATAGAGCAGCTATCTAAAGGATACCGCCAGCGTGTTGGTTTGGCCAATGCTTTGTTGCATAATCCCGATGTGTTGATTTTAGATGAACCCACTACAGGTTTAGATCCAAACCAATTGGTTGAGATTCGGAATTTGATTAAAACGATTGGCAAGGAAAAGACCGTTTTTCTATCGACACATATTATGCAAGAAGTTGAAGCCATGTGTGACCGCGTTATTATTATTAATAAAGGTGAAATTGTTGCGAATAAAAAATTGCAAGAATTACGCGAAGGCAAAGAACAGATAGTTATTGTTGAATTTGATTATCGTGTAGAAGATGCTTTTTTAAAGAAATTACCTAAAGTGAAAGCCGTTGTAAACACGCATGGCTTTGTTTATGAAATCACGTTTAAAACTGCTGATGATATGCGTTCTCACGTATTCGACTTTGCGCATGATAACCAATTGAAAATCTTACAGCTTAACCAAAAGAATGCGAGTTTGGAGAGTTTGTTTAGGGAGTTGACGAGTGAATAAATACACTTTCAGAAATATAAGATTTCAGCTTTCACTGGAAAGTTATTGAAAAATAAGTTCTCCAATATAAAACTGCTCGACCTCAACTAAAGGAGGGTGGTTAATTGAAATTAAATTTCCCGTACCACGAAGCCCTCCTGTTAAAGACTGTTGCGGATTTACAATCATATCGTTACTTCCTCTGTGAAATACATCTATATTTTGAGCTATTAAATTCTCGCCTTGAAATCGGCCTACACCAGAATAAAATCCTATAAAGATATTTTCTGTAATTCCTGAAATATAAAAAGAGGATATATTATTAGCAACTACGTTTAATCGCGTAGCATTAATTTCCAACCTAAAATCGCCAATGGTGAAACTTTCTGGTGCGCCAAAGTCTTCGGATAGCAGACTCAAATTGCTGTAATTAAGAATACCATCAGAAGAAATGTCATATTGAGTTGAGCTTCGTATTTCGGTAAGATTGGGTGCTGTGACATATATTTTTGTAATACCATATTCCCTAACATAATTGCAACTGTTATTATCGGTTAGCTGTAATGCATTACTAACAACTTTAGCTTCAACATCATTTAAAAGATTTTTACCAGTTTCAATAAGGACTTTATGTTCTGGGCCTTCTTTTACAATCAACTCAATATCACGATTAACAAGAATTTTTTCAAAAGTATTCACAGCAACCTCCTGTTGTATGATATTTCCCGTGGTTTGAAAACAATCGCCAGTATCTTCGCTGTTGCATGCGACTATTAGAATTAGCGTCAGTATGTATATTATTTTTTTCATTATTTATCCTGAACCTGATTCAGGATCCTATTATTAGTTTATCGAATTCAATTTCAAACTTTAAAGTCGTATTCCTACACCAAATTCTACGGCTTCGGCTTTTGCTCCATGTGATTTTAATGTTAATGAACCAAACCATTTTTTGCCAAAATAGCGCTTCAATCCAACCCTGAAATACGTTCTGCCTTCAAAATCGTACGGGTAGTATATATAGTAACCCAGTTGTGTAATGAGTGACATTTTATTAATGAATAATTCGTGTCCGGCAAATATTCCAATGCGCTTATAATCTGCATTTCCATCTTCATTATATTCCGGAAAGGCAACCGATCTGTAATAAATGTATTCCTTTAAAAAATTTGAGAAGAACACATCGGTTCCCAATTGAATTGCACTTTTATGACTTAAGCGTTTATCGACATAACCAGAAAAAATGTAAAACGGAAATTGTCCGCTTCCCAAAACATCGCTTTCGTTAATTCCGCTTCTAAAAACTATATTATATTTAAAAGGTTCTGTGAACTTTTCTTTTGTGACCGTATCTACAAATTCAAGGTCTTCATCTTCCAAATTATATATAACACCAACATTAACAGTTAGTGAATTTATACTGGTATTTGGTGCTTTTACATTGGCATTAGAATAATGAATTAATGATAATCCAGCTTGTAAACCAAATTTATTAAAGATGCGCTCCTTTTTATAATTAAGCATGATATAGGTGCTGCTCATAATTTTAGACCCAAAAGCAATGTTTTTATGATTGTCTATTCGGTCATACGGATTTGTAGTCAATGCCAAGCCTTGACCTATACGCAACATTAAATTTCGTTTTATAAAATAGAAATTGTAGTGGCCATAAAGCGAGTAGTTGTTTCCTAGCACATCATTCTTTAAGTTTTGATATGCAAACGAGACACCATAATCGGGATAGTTATACCGTTGTTCCCAATCCTTAAAGCCAAAGGTCTTTTTGTTCCAACTTAAAATAAACCCTTCTGGATGCCCTTTAATTAATTGAAGAATATCGTTATTGTGTAAGGCAATATTCCCTTTAAAATAGTTGACATCTATGTATGAAGATGATGTTTGATTCTCTTGCGACAGAACAACGCCAAAACATAAACATAAAATGTAGGTTAAACTTTGCTTCATTTAATTCAGTTACGAAGCAAAAGTAATAGAATATGTTACTATTTAGTACTTAAAATGCACTAAAGTTATAAGTACTTAAAGTTTTTTACAATGAATAAAAAGCACAAAACAATTTCTTCTTGTATCATTGAGTATTCTCAAAAACCTATAAAAGAACTGTTATTCCCTTTTGTTTGTACATTTGTTCTAGCAGCCGTTTAAATACGTTATGCCAGATAATCCGAGGTAACCGATTCGTATACTACCTTGTTTTGGTTAAAATAGTTGTGATGCAATGGCTTTTATATTATCGCTTTTCCCCATTGAGTAATAATGTAATACAGGAACACCCGCTTTTTGAAGTTCTTTTGATTGTTGTGTTGCCCATTCTATTCCAACTTGTCTTACTTGTTTGTTATTCTCGCAGTTTTCTACTGCGGTAATTAATTCTTCTGGCAAATCTATTTTAAAAACTTGTGGCAATAATTGTAAATGACGTTTTACCGCTATTGGTTTTATACCAGGAATTATAGGCACATTAATTCCGGCATCCTTTGCCAGTTTTACAAAATCAAAATATTTTTCATTATCAAAAAACATTTGTGTTACAACATAATCTGCACCAGCTTCGACCTTTTCTTTAAGACGTTTTAAATCGAATTGTAATGACGGTGCTTCAATATGTTTTTCGGGATAACCTGCCACGCCAATACAAAAATCTGCTTTATCATCTGCATCAATAACATCATGTAAATACTTTCCCTTGTTTAAATTTTGAATTTGACTCACTAAATCCTTTGCATATAAATGTCCGCCTTTCGCTGGCTCAAAATACTGTTGGTGTTTCATCGCATCACCTCGTAATGCCATAACATTATCAATACCTAAATAATGACAATCTACTAACAAATATTCTGTTTCTTCTTTTGTAAAACCACCGCATAACACATGAGGCACAGTATCGACATTATATTTATGCTTAATCGCGGCGCAAATTCCAACAGTCCCTGGGCGCATTCTGGTAATCTTCCTATCCAATAAGCCTCCTTCTTTATCAATATATACATATTCTTCGCGGGATGTAGTGACATCTATAAAAGGTGGATTAAATTCCATTAAAG
Source organism: uncultured Flavobacteriaceae bacterium (assembly GCA_964195015.1). Taxonomy (GTDB): domain Bacteria; phylum Bacteroidota; class Bacteroidia; order Flavobacteriales; family Flavobacteriaceae; genus CAXMOQ01. Next base: position 4,805 of record CAXMOQ010000018.1, read on the forward strand.
GATCTATATTATTATACAATTCTTTAATATTTCTCCCTTTTTGAGGTGGTATGATTTCAAAAGAAAATAATGTTTTTCCGTTTGATTTTTTTATGTGTTCTGTTACTTTCATAATATTTCCTGCTAATCCCGATAGCTATCGGGAAGAAATCTTGTTAATATTAGTTCTATAATATATAATGGATTCCTGCCTACTGAAACAAGTTCAGCATAAATCGCAGGAATGACAATTAACTTTCAGCTCGATTTAGGTTAAACCATTTACTATGCTCATTTAATTAATGTGCTTTTTAAAACCTCATAATCTTCTATATATTCCCAATAAATCCATCTTCCATCTACATAATCAGTCAAAATAAACTTTTCGCTTACAGATTTAATTCTTGATATTGCAATCATTTTTTTAGAAAATCCTTCGGCTGTAATTTCCTCTGTAATTTCCTTATTCATTACATCATAACCATGACTAATAATATGATTTCCCAGTGTTAGTTCTATAAATTTTGTTTTCATTTTTTATATTGTTCAGTTGTTGGAATCTTTTTTATAAACCTGACATGTCTGGTCAAAATTCTTTTATTCAGACAGATTAGGATTAAGCCATTTTCTAGCTACATCAATATCAATCTGTCGTCTTTTACTATAATCTTCTAGTTGATCTTCTGTAATTTTACCAAGCCCAAAATATTTTGCTTTCTGATTTGCAAAATAGTAACCACTTACACTTGCCGCCGGCCACATGGCTAAACTTTCGGTTAATTTCACACCTATATTTTCTTCTACTTGCAACACCTTCCAAATGGTTTTCTTTTCCAAATGGTCTGGACAGGCTGGATAACCAGGAGCGGGCCGAATGCCCTTATAATTTTCTTTAATTAGATCTTCGTTTGTGAGGTTTTCATTTGAAGCATAACCCCAATAATTTATTCTTACTTCTTTGTGTAAATACTCTGCAAAGGCTTCGGCTAATCGATCCGCCAAGGCTTTAATCATGATGGCATTATAATCATCATGATTTGCTTCAAACTGTAGTGCCAATTCTTGAGTCCCGAAACCCGTTGATACACAAAAGCAACCAAAATAATCTTCTTTTCCCGAATCCTTTGGAGCAATAAAATCAGCTAGAGCAAAACTTGGCTTACCCTCTCTTTTCTTTAATTGTTGCCGAAGTGTTAGAAACTTTACTTTGCCTTTATTCTCTACTGCGCTCGAACTGACCGACAATGAATTTACTTCAATGTCATCATCATTTATCGTATTTGCAGGAAAAAGCCCAAAAATAGCTTTAGCACTTAATAATTTTTCGTTGAAAATACGTCGCAGCAATACCTGAGCATCTTCAAACAATTCGGACGCTTGTGAACCAACCACATTATCTGTTAAAATATCCGGATACTTACCGTGTAAATCCCAGCTTCTAAAAAATGGCGACCAATCTATATAATCTTCCAATTTTGTGATGTCGAAATCCTGAATGGTTTGGACACCGAGCTGTATTGGCTTTACGATTTCAGTAGTTTCCCAATCGATTTGAAATTTATTTTCTCGTGCATCTTCAATAGAAATGTATTCCTTTCTTTTAGTTCTGCTTAAAAACTGCTCCCTAAATTTATCGTACTCTTCTCTAATTTGCTCTTTATAAAGTTGATTATCCTCTTGCAATAAATTGCTAACCACTGCTACTGCTCTTGAAGCATCATTGACATGCACAACGGTGTTTTGATAATTAGGTGCAATTTTTACAGACGTATGCGCTTTGGATGTTGTGGCGCCTCCAATAAGCAAAGGAATTTTGAAGTTTTGCTTTTCCATTTCTTTAGACAGATACACCATTTCGTCAAGCGAAGGTGTAATCAATCCGCTTAAACCAATAACATCAACCTGCTCTCTTTTAGCGGCTTCAATAATTTTTTCTGGTGGCACCATAACGCCCAAATCGATAATCTCATAGTTATTGCATCCTAAAACCACACTTACTATATTCTTGCCAATATCATGTACATCACCTTTTACCGTAGCCATGAGTATCTTACCAGAAAATTCTATCTTACCATCTTTTTCGGCTTCAATAAAGGGTTGCAAATAGGCAACTGCTCTTTTCATCACCCTTGCCGATTTAACCACTTGCGGCAAAAACATTTTTCCGCTTCCGAATAAATCGCCAACCACATTCATCCCTATCATTAAATGTCCTTCAATGACTTTAATGGGTCTTGAAACATTTTGTCTTGCTTCTTCTACATCTTCAATGATAAAAGCGTCAATCCCTTTAACCAAAGCGTGCGTAATTCTATCTTGCAAAGCATCACTTCGCCATTCTTGCACGGCAATATCAACATCTTTCTTTTTGCCCTTTACGGTTTCGGCATAGTCTAATAAACGTTCGGTGGCATCGTCTCTTCTATCGAACAACACATCCTCCACGCAGTCCAGTAAATCTTTAGGAATCTCATCGTAAATCTCCAACATGGCAGGATTTACAATCCCTATGCTCATGCCATTTTGGATGGCATGATACAAAAACGCCGAATGCATGGCTTCGCGAACCGTATCATTTCCACGAAAGGAAAATGACACATTACTCACGCCTCCTGAAACATTCGCATAAGGCAGATTTTCACGAATCCATTTGGTGGCATTGAAAAAATCTAGAGCGTTTTTTCTATGCTCGTCCATGCCTGTCGCTACTGGAAATATATTAGGATCGAAGATGATATCCTGTGGCGGAAACTTGACTTTATTAACTAAAATATCATACGAGCGTTTGCAAATATCGATACGGCGTTGGTAAGTATCTGCTTGTCCATTTTCGTCAAATGCCATAACTATGACAGCTGCTCCATAACGTTTCACCAATTTAGCCTGACGGATAAACTCGGTTTCACCACCTTTTAAACTAATAGAATTTACAACACATTTTCCCTGAACTACCTGTAAGCCAGCCTCTATGATTTCCCATTTAGAACTATCAATCATAATAGGAACCCTTGAAATATCAGGCTCTGAAGCGATAAGATTTAAAAAAGTGGTCATGGCTTCCACACCATCGAGCATGCCTTCATCCATGTTAACATCGATGATTTGTGCACCGCCTTCAACCTGATGTCTTGCGACCTCCAGTGCTTCGCTTAATTTGTCTTCTTTAATTAATCGTAAGAACTTGCGAGATCCA
>CAXMOQ010000018.1:7986-27804 GCA_964195015.1 uncultured Flavobacteriaceae bacterium
CTACATTTATAAAGTTACTTTCTGGCGTTACAACCAAAGGTTCTAATCCAGAGAGCGTTAAATATTTTTTGTTGTTGTTACTCATTATTTATAATGTTCTACTACAGGAAATGGTTCATAAAAATGATGCAATAAGCCTTTCCATTGTTGGTATTCTTCAGATTTTCTAAAACCAATTTCATGATCCTCAAGCGTTTCCCAATGCACTAATAAAATATACTTATCATCTTGCTCAATACATTTTTTCAATTCGTGGGAAACATATCCTTTCATTGATGAAATAATACTTTTTGCCTTGTCGAAACTTGCTTCAAATTCCACAGAAAGTCCATCTTTTATATTCAAAATTGCTACTTCCAAAATCATGCTATACGCTTTCAAAGATTTTGCGGGGTTGATATTTTTTTGCTACCTCTGCTATGGCTTTAATATGTTCTGGATTTGTACCACAACAACCTCCAATAATATTGATTAAGTCGTCTTGCAGATAATCTTCAATAAATTGTTGCATTTCTTTTGGTGTCTGATCGTATTCTCCAAAGGCATTTGGTAATCCAGCATTTGGATGCGCCGAAGTGAAAAAATCTGTTTCATCAGATAAGCGCTTTAAATAAGGTTTTAACTGTTCAGCTCCCAGCGCACAATTAAAGCCCACACTCAATAATGGAATATGAGATATGGATGTTAAAAATGCTTCAACAGTTTGTCCTGACAAGGTTCGTCCAGAAGCATCGGTAATAGTTCCAGATACCATAATTGAAATATCGATATTTCGCTCTTCTTTAACTTCATCAATCGCGAATAGAGCAGCTTTCGCATTTAGCGTATCGAAGATGGTTTCCACTAAAAGGATATCAACACCTCCATCAATTAAAGCTTCTACTTGTTGTTTGTAAGCGATGCGCAATTCTTCAAAAGTTATGGCTCGATATTCAGGTTTATTTACATCTGGCGAAAGACTTGCTGTTTTATTGGTTGGTCCAATACTTCCGGCAACATACCTTGGCTTATCAGGTGTTTTGGAGTTAAACTCGTTGGCGACTTGCTTTGCAATTTTCGCCGATTCGTAATTAAGTTCGTACACCAAATCTTCCATGTTGTAATCTGCCATGGCAATGGTTGTTCCAGAAAAGGTGTTGGTTTCAACAATATCTGCTCCAGCTTCAAAATACTTGCGATGCACGTCGGCAATGGCTTTTGGTTGCGTAAGCGACAATAAATCGTTATTGCCTTTTAATGAAGTAGGATAATCCTTGAAGCGTTCCCCGCGAAAATCCTCTTCCGAAAAATTATAACGCTGAAGCATGGTTCCCATGGCACCATCGAGTACCAAAATGCGTTGTTGAATGTCTTGCCAAATATTAGCCATAGTAAAACCTCTTTTTAATTATTTAAAAAGTTTTTAATATGTTAACAAGAAAATATAGGGAAATGTATTTAAAAAATACGCCTAGTTATCTATCCAAAAGATCCTGTAACGAGTTCAGGAAAATGGTAGAATGCAGCACCTACTTTATTGCTAAAGGGTTGCTAAGGCTTCATTGGGTCTAATCCCTCGGCCTTTCTTGATAACACACTAAATACGTTAATGAACTGAACTGCAAAGAAACGTAATTAATTGTTTAATATCCTAATTTTACTAGGATTTTATGTGAATTATTGAAATAAATCAGAAGACAAATAACGGTCGCCGCAATCACAAATAACGGTTACTATAACACCGCTATCTATTTTTTCGGCAACTTTTAACGCACTGGCAACAGCACCACCACTACTCATACCAGCAAAGACACCTTCTTCTTTAGCCAATCTGCGCGTCATGACTCTTGCCTCTTCTTCACTAACTTCGATAACCTCATCTAATTTTGATCTATCAAAGAATTTTGGCACGTAATCTGGTGACCACTTTCTAATGCCCGGAATTCTGGAATTATCCGTTGGTTGCGCACCAATTATTTTAATGTCACTATTTTTTTCATTGAGATATGCAGACACTCCCATAATAGTGCCAGTAGTTCCCATAGCAGAAACAAAGTGGGATATTTCGCCTTGAGTATCTTTCCAAATTTCAGGCCCTGTGGTTTTATAATGCGCTTTCCAATTATCATCATTTTCAAACTGGTTAAGTAAAACATATCCTTTAGTGTCCCTTAATTCAAAAGCTAAATCTCTAGAGCCTTCGATACCAATATCCGCAGATGTTAGGATGACTTCAGCACCATAAGCCCGCATGGTTTTCACGCGTTCTTCGGTGGAATTTTCCGGCATAATCAAAGACATCTTAAGTCCTAATAATTGTGCTATAAAAGCCAATGCAATGCCTGTGTTTCCGCTAGTAGCTTCTACCAGATGACCTCCTTTTTTAATATCGCCTCGCTTTAAAGCTTCATTAATCATGTTAAAAGCTGGTCTGTCTTTAACGCTTCCACCCGGATTATTGCCTTCTAATTTCAGAAAAAGCCTAACATCATTCTTTTGAATAATATTAGTAGCTTCAATTAATGGCGTATTTCCAATTTGATGAATTATACTATTTCCGGATACCATTCTTTCGTGTACTAATTTTAATTTCTGTTTGATAAGTTACCAATGAATTTTCCGGAACCGACTTTGTAATCCAAACATTGGCTCCAATAATACTATTTGCTCCAATCGTAATATCACCTCCCAAAATGGTCGCATTTGCATAAATAGTTACGTTGTCCTCGATGGTTGGATGTCTTTTGGTTGTCGACATACTCTTTTTAACCGAAATCCCTCCTAATGTTACACCCTGAAATATCTTTACATTACTTTTTATTACCGATGTTTCTCCAATCACAATACCAGTGCCATGGTCAAGAAAAAAGGAATCTCCAATAGTAGCGCCAGGATGTATATCGATACCTGTAATACCGTGCGCATATTCACTCATCATTCGCGGTAAAATGGGTATTTGTAACTTATACAATTCATGACTTAAACGATAAACAACAATGGCATAAAATCCGGGGCTTGCTAAATAAACCTCATCCAGACTTTTTGTCGCCGGATCGTTTTTCTCAATGGCTATGGCATCTAAATCTAATTTTTCTCTGATATCTAAAAATTGATTTTTGAAAGTTTTCCAAACGTATTCTTCATTTTCTATTGAAAGCTTTTCAGCAATTTCTAAAAAAGTGTCTTCTAAATACTTTAATTCTTCTTCGTCTTGTTTGTCAAACAGCACATAAAATAACCGCTTTGTGAAAACTGCTATAGTATCTTTTAAACGAACGTTGTAATTTTTACTTGTTTTCATAGTTTCTATTAATAAACTCATAGTATCTAATTAAGTTTCTGGAGCAAGTTCTACTTCTAATCCTTCCAGTTTCCTTGTGATTGGTATTTGGCACCCTAATCTGCTATTTTCTTTCACAAAAAATGCTTCAGATAACATGGCTTCTTCATCATCCTCCATTTGTGGCAAATTATGATTTGACAACACATAACATTGACAGGACGCACACATTGCCATACCACCACATGTTCCTTCAACCGGAAGTTCATACGCCTTGCAAACTTCCATTAAATTCATCGCCATATCTGTCGGTGCAAGTACATCGTGCATTACACCATCTCGGTCTTTTATAACTAATTTAACATCATTCATAGGGAACTCTAAACATTAATAGCTTGAACAACAGCTTTTGGTGCTTCTTTTCTGGTACCATCGAAACCGTTAATCCCACTAACTGTAGTGTATTTTAATACGAATTTTTTGCCAGGATTAATAATTTTATAGGCTGCCTGACACATAAGTGTGGCTTCGTGAAATCCGCAAAGGATAAGTTTAAGTTTTCCTGGATATGTATTTACATCACCAATTGCAAAGATGCCCGGAATATTGGTCTGATAGTCTAAAGTATCGACTTTAATCGCATTTTTTTCAATTTCCAGTTCCCAATCGCCAATAGGCCCCAATTTAGGGGACAAGCCAAATAAAGGAATAAAATGATCGGTTTCAAGCAATGTTTTTTCTCCATCTTTAGAGATCGTTATGCCTTCTAATTTTTTATTTCCATGTAAGGCTGTAACTTCGGCTGGTGTTATAAGATTTATTTTTCCCAATTGTTTTAATTCTCTTACTTTTTCCACCGAATCCAACGCACCGCGAAATTCGTGCCGCCTGTGTATTAGTGTTATTTCTGAAGCAGTATCAGACAGAATAATACTCCAGTCTAAAGCAGAATCACCTCCACCGGAAATCACTACTTTTTTGTCCCTGTAAAATTCCGGATCTTTGATAAAATATTCTACACCCTTTTCTTCAAAATAAGCAATGTTTTCTATACGAGGTTTTCTAGGTTCAAAAGATCCTAAACCACCAGCAATAGCAATAATAGGCGCATGATGTTTTGTGCCTTTATTGGTAGTTACAATAAAAGTATTGTCTTCTAGTTTTTCAATAGTTTCGGCACGTTCTCCCAGTGTAAAACCAGGCTCAAATTGTTTGCCTTGTTCCAATAAATTTTTGGTTAAATCGCCAGCCAAAATTTCAGGGAAACCCGGAATATCGTAAATTGGTTTCTTCGGATAAATTTCTGAACATTGTCCGCCAACCTGTGGCAAAGCATCAATTAGATGACACTTTAACTTTAGTAATCCGGCTTCAAAAACGGTAAACAATCCTGTTGGTCCCGCACCTATAATTAATATATCGGTTTTAATCACTTTTTGTTTTTAATTTTGATCTGTTACGATACTTCAAAGTTAAGATGCTGAAACAATTCCGATAGCTATCGGATCAGCACAAGAACCTTGGAGAATCTTTAATCGGTTAGTAATCCTTTGGTGAGCTTATTTAGTTTTTTAACTTTTAATGCAAAGTCGCCTTTTATTGTTTTTCTGTAGGTATTCAAATTTTCTACTAAAAGATTGATATCCTCCGGAATGACATCTTCAAAAAATTGTCGCAAACGTTTTGCCATGGTTGGGGATTTTCCATTTGTTGAAATGGCAATCTTTATATTTCCCTTGGTTACAATGCCACCAAGATAAAAATCACAAAACTCTGGAGTATCGGCAACATTTATCAATAGGTTTCTGTTTTTTGAATCTTTATAGATTTGTTTGTTTACTTCAGGATTATTTGTAGCTGCAATCACTAAATCTTTATCCACCAAAAAAGACTCGTCATACGACATTACAATCAGTTTCACATGAAATTGATGTGCTAATACAATGGTGTCTTCGTTAAAAAAAGGGGCGACCATTTGCACATTGGCATTTGGGCTAGATTTTAATAAAAATGTGAGTTTTTCTAATGCCACATTGCCTCCACCAACAATTAAAGTTTGTAGTTGGTGCATTTTTAAAAATATTGGGTATAAATTATTTCTTTCCATAGTGTTCTCTCTAAATTATATCTCTACTGTGCTTACGTTAAAGCTTCAGCGACACGCGTGCGCTCGATGTGACATTTTGTACGCGGCTCATTTCTTTAGAAATAGAGTTCAATTTTACACGCTCTTTTACAACTGCTCCAATCACAATGATTGCAGGCGATGACAATTCTTTTTCCGCTACAACTTGGCTAATCGTTTCTATAGTCCCAACGCCAAATTTTTCATTTTCGGTGGTTCCATTTTGAATAATTGCCACTGGTGTATTCTGTTTGTTTTCTGCTGAAAAAACGGTAACGATTTCATCCAATTTTCCCATGCCCATTAAAATCACAACGGTTGCAGTAGATTTTGCTGCTAACACAACATCGTTTGATAATTTGTGAGATTTTGTTGTTCCAGTAATCACCCAAAAACTTTCTGAAGATCCTCTTTTCGTTAATGGTATGCCTTGGTACGCAGGTACCGCCATAGCGGATGATATTCCCGGAACCATATAAGTTTCAATTCCAAATTGCTGAACATAATCTATTTCTTCGGCACCACGACCAAAAATAAAAGGATCGCCTCCTTTTAAACGAACCACATGACCATGACTTTTAACTTTGTTGACAATAAGTTCATTAATTTGCTCTTGCTGATATGCATAACAACCTTTACGTTTGCCAACAAAAATGGTTTCTGCATCTTGAGATACATATTTAAGTAAGTCTACGTTTACAAGTGCATCGTACAATACGACATGTGCAGATTGCAGTACTTTAATAGCTTTAAGTGTAATCAATTCCGGATCTCCTGGGCCGGCTCCTACCACTGATAATTTTGGCGTTTTATAATTCATCATCCTGTCGTCATTAAATAATTAAACTGCTTTTCTTGCAAGTCTCCTATTTTCAATTTCGAATTCTCGATATGCTTTTACCTTTTCCAAGAATTGCTCTGCATTATTAATATATTTTAATGCAAATTCCCTGGTAGGCGCATGCTTTTTTATTTGATATATTAAGTCTGAAAGCGGGGTTCCTAAATTTATTTTTCCACTAGAAACGAACACTTCGTCAAACTGTTTTATAATTCCAGTCTGAGTATTTGTTTGTTTGTTTTCTGATAACAACATGGCTTTAGCAGAATTCACGAGAGACGTGTAGGCATGATACACAGCACTTGAATATACTTTATTATCAAAAGAAATTTTTGCATTTTGTATCTTTTCTTCACTTTCCAAAAACAAGGTTGAAATTAAATCGATAACAACACCTGCACATTCTCCAATACCAATGGCTTTTACATATTTTTCTTCTTCTCCCCAATCAATAAAATCGTCTTGAGTAAGATTTTTAACATCTGAAAGGTCTGTTAACAGATTATAGAAATATCTTTCACCTTGAAGGATATAGTAATCCAAGAATGATTTACCATTTGCATTTGCTTCATAGTCATTTAAAATGCGACGCAATGCTTCAGGACCTCTTTTACTAGGAACTTTTACAACCTTGTCTGCAAAATGTCCATTTCCATCACCCAGATTTCCGCCACCTAACAATACCTGAAGCGCAGGTGCAACCAACTTATCCGGTGTACGAACAGACATGCCTTGAAAACCAATATTCGCCATAGAGTGCTGTCCGCAGGCATTCATGCAACCGCTAATTTTAATAACTAAATCTTCGTTCTTTAAATATTGAGGGTACTCCGTTTTAATAACGCGCTCTAATTCTACAGCGATGCCTGTACTGCTCGCTATGCCTAAATTACAGGTGTCTGTACCAGGGCAAGCCGTGATATCAATCGCTTTGTTATATCCAGGTTCTGCAAAGCCTAATTTCTCCAGTTCTGTATATAAAAATGCTACTAAATCTTCTTTTACAAAAGGAATTAAAATATTCTGGCGTAAGGTTAAACGAATTTCTCCCGCTGCATATTTTTCAACTAAATTGGCCAGCAATCGTGCCTTATCTGTATAGAAATCTCCTAATAATACTTTAATACCTAGCGCTACATAGCCTTCCTGTTTTTGAGGTATTATATTTGTAGATTTCCATAAATCAAAGGCTTGTTGGTCTTCAATTTCTACATGAGGTGCTTTTACATTTACTGGAGTTGAAGCTATATATCCTTCGGCATCAATTACAACTGTTTTGAATTCTATGGCATCTTGTTCTTCTTCAACCAATATTTTAAAAGCTTCTAAACCTATTTCCTTTATAAGGAATTTTAATCGGGCTCTTGCCCTACTTTTGCGTTCGCCGTGACGATCGAAAATTCGAAGCACACCTTCCATGACAGGAATGATTTTATCTGATGCTAGAAAACTATACAATTCGTCTGCATGTCTAGGTTGAGAACCTAATCCGCCACCTAGCAATACTTTAAATCCGCGTACACCATTTTCAATTTTAGCGATAAACCCTAAATCATGCATGTACGACAATCCGGTATCTTCATCGGAAGAAGAAAAAGAAACCTTAAACTTACGTCCCATTTCCTGACAGATCGGGTTTCTTAAAAAGAAGCGAAATACAGCGTCGGCATAAGCCGATACATCGAAAGGTTCATTGACATCTATTCCTGCTGTTTCGGAGGCTGTTACGTTACGAACCGTGTTTCCACAAGCCTCTCGTAAAGTAATGTCGTCTTTTTCTAATTGTTCCCATAATTCTGGTGTTCTATCCAGACTTACATGATGTATTTGGATATCCTGACGTGTTGTAATGTGCAATCTTCCTCTTGAGTATTCATCGGACACGCTTGCAATACGTCGCAGTTGATTGCTCAATACTTTGCCATAAGGTAGTTTGATGCGAATCATTTGCACACCTTCCTGACGTTGACCATAAACACCTCTGGCTAAGCGTAGACTACGAAACTTTTCCTCATCGATCTTGCCTTTTTGAAATAATTCAATTTTATTGGCCAATTCAATGATGTCCTGTTCAACTTCTGGGTTTTCTATTTCGGTTCTAAAACTTCGCATTCCCATTCTTACCTTCCTCTTTCGACTGGGCTCAAGACAGTCTAGGGAAGGAATTTATTAATATTAATTTATTGAAAGTGTATACCACATTCTCTATTTGAAAGCACTTTAGTGACATCAAAATAGGAGTTGTTTTTTGGCAAATTATTGGTCTCCACATAATTATCCAAATCCTCATCGGTCCAATAATAAAAAGGGCTGATTTTCAGAATCCCTTCTTTACTTAAACTCAAAATATCTTGTGAATTCCTGTATTCGGTTTGTCTCACTCTAATATTAGTAAACCATACTTTAGGTTGGTGTTCTTGTATAGCTCTTCTAAAAGGTTCTAACTTTACGATTTCGGTAAATTCTGCGTGCTTTGGATCTGTAACTTCAGGAAGACCCAAAGTTGAATCTATAAATGCCCTACTTTTCAAGGGTACATAAGCATGTACATTTAACTGATACTTGTTAATCAAATTAATGGCATGACTATATGTTTCCGGTGTATTGTAACCTGTATCACACCATATAACTTTTATATTTTTATCCTTTTTAAAGAACGTACTTAACAGTACCGCAGAATACACTCCAAAGCTTGTTGTGACTATTCTTTTTTCAGATAATGGCAAAGCCCACTCGATTATTTCTTCCGGTGTTTTATACCTTAATTCAGCGTTTAATTTGTCTAAATTCAAATTCATCATTTTCCCCATTTTATATTATTCCATGCTCTCTCGTGAAAGAAATACAAAGCCATTTTTGATACCAATTCTATCGCTCCGATTGAAAATGCCAATGCTAAGGTTCCTGTAATTAGCCAAGAGATTAACACAGTGTCAAGCGTTCCGATAACTCTCCAGCTCACCGTTTTGGCTATGCTACGCTTGAGTTTCTCATCAGATTTATTTATTTTATCTTCTTTCGTTTCGAGTTTTAAAACACTATCTATAATCATAATTTATTTGATTTGTCATTTATCCTATCGGTTAACTAGATTATTTGGCTAAATTATACCAAATTTTGAATTATGCAAACATATTTCACGTAATTATTTGTTAAATTAAATCGGCAAGAGATTTATTATTGAAAATATTTAGGGTGCTGTCTCTAATCTCTATCATTAAATTATGGACCGCACAGGCATTTTCATCGGGACAGTCATCACATTTTTCATAGAAATTCAAACTCACACAAGGCACCATGGCTATTGGCCCTTCCAAAATCCTCATAATAGGCGAAATCTTGATATCCTTTGGTTCCTTTAAAAGGTAGTAACCACCACCTTTTCCTTTTTTAGATCCCAAGAAACCAGATTTACGAAGTGTTAATAAAATACTTTCTAAAAACTTAAGCGATATATTCTCACTTTCTGCTATTGTGGCAATCTGCACAGGTTGTTTGTCTTCCAGTCTCGCCATATAAGCAAGTGCTTTTAGTCCGTACTTTGTTTTTTTAGATAGCATAGTGCGAATATATAAATTATAAATCGCATTTAAAACTCGCTAAAATATACTTCTACATGGTTAACTTTCTAATGCTTGTTTTAAATCGTTAATAATATCGTCTACATGTTCCAATCCTACCGAAACGCGAACCAAACCATCTGTAATACTCACTTCTAATCTATCCTCTTCAGACAATTTACTATGTGTTGTTGAGGCAGGATGCGTTACTATACTTCTTGTATCTCCCAAATTTGCTGAAAGTGAGCATAACTTAATCGCATCTAAAAATTTACGCCCCTCTTCTACACCACCTTTAATTTCAAAGGCGACAATACTTCCGCCTTGTTTCATCTGTTTTTTTGCAATCTCATATTGCGGATGTGATTTTAAAAAAGGATACTTTACCCAATTCACTTTGGGATGACCTTCTAAAAATTTGGCTACTTTCAAGGCGTTTTCACAATGCCTATCGACTCTCACAACTAGAGTTTCCAAACTTTTGGATAATAACCATGCATTAAATGGTGAAAGCGATGGCCCTGTGTTTCTTGAGAATAAATAAATTTCTCTAATTAAATCGGCTCGACCAACAGTAACACCTCCAAGTACTCTGCCCTGTCCATCGATTAATTTAGTAGCGGAATGAACCACCAAATCGGCTCCAAACTTTATGGGTTGTTGTAAGTATGGTGTTGCAAAACAATTATCGATGACTAGAATAAGATTGTGCTTTTTGGTAATATTACCAAGCAGTTCTAAATCTAAAATATCGACCGCCGGATTGGTTGGCGATTCTGCATATAAAATTTTTGTGTTTGGTGTAATTAAGCTTTCTATTGTTTCAACTTCATCCACCTTAAAATAGCTTGTTGTGATATTCCATTTAGGAAAATATTTAGTAAACAAGGTATGCGTAGAACCAAAAACCGATTGCGCCGAAACAATATGATCACCACTATCCAACAAGGCTGCAAGTGTAGAAAACACTGCTGCCATTCCTGTCGCAAAGGCATAACCATCTTCTGCGCCTTCCAGCTTACAAATTTTATCTACAAACTCAGACGTATTCGGATTTGTAAATCGGCTATAAATATTGCGTTCCTTCTCTTCGGTAAAAGAGGCTCTCATGTCTTCGGCATCTTCAAACACAAAACTTGAACTTAAATATAAGGGCGTAGAATGCTCTAAAAATTGGGTTCTTTCTGTTTGAGTTCTTATAGCGTCGGTTTCAAAATTATTGCTCATTTTCTTCTATTTAATTATTTTTTTCTGTAAGTCTTAAAATGTCACCAAAGACGCCTCTTGCTGTCACTTGAGCACCAGCGCCTGCGCCTTGAATGACGATAGGTTGTTCGCCATACGATTCGGTATAAATTTCGAAAATAGAGTCAGATCCTCTTAAAGATCCTATTGGTGAATTTTCAGGAACTGAAACCAATTTCACTTCCAACTTCGCACCATGTTCATCGGCTAAATTTCCGTATAAATCACCTATATATCGCAATACATGTACTGAATCTTGATTTTCTTTAATCTTTTGATATCCAGCGTTCATTTTCTCTAGCGATTCTAAAAACACTGGCGTTGATACTTCTCTTAAAGATTCCGGAATTAAGTTTTGAATTTCGACATCTTCAAATTCATTATGTAAATCAAGTTCACGCGCCAAAATCAACAACTTTCTTGCAACATCGTTACCTCCTAAATCCTGTCGCGGATCCGGCTCTGTAAATCCTTTGTCAATGGCTTCTTGCAGCACTTCGGAAAATAACCTGTCTTCATTTGAGAAATTGTTAAACAAATAACTTAATGATCCCGAGAACACACCTCTAATTCTTGTGATATTTTCACCTGAAAGATGCAATAACTTAATGGTATCAATAAGCGGTAAACCTGCACCAACATTAGTTTCGTACAAGTATCTTTTTTGATGTTTGTCTAAATTATCTCTTAATTCGTTATAGAATTTTAAATCGACAGTATTTGCAATCTTATTTGAAGATACCAAATCAAAACCATGCTCGACAAGCTCTATATAATTTGCAATAAATTCTTTACTCGCCGTATTATCTATAGCTATTAAATTTACAAGATGATGTTTATCGGCATAATTTACGATGTCCTTAATCCTATATGCATCGCCATTGGAAGTAATGTCTTCTTTCCAGTTTTGATCAGCGCCATCTTTATTTAATAATACGTGTTTAGAATTTGCAATAGCAAAAATATTAAGCTTGACACCTTTTCGTTTTTCTATGTCATTAGCCGAAGAAATAATTTGATTAATTAAAGTACCTCCTACTAAACCATGACCAAAAATAGCAAGGTTTATCTTTTTTGAAATTCCAAAAATCTCACCATGAATGACATTAAGCGCTTTATGCAATTGTGATTTCCGCACAACCACACTCACATTATTTCCTGTGACGGTATTGTTAAATAATAAGGGTACAATTTGATTTTTAATTAGCGCGTTAAAGGGTTTGTGAAACGTACTTAAATCCTGACCAATGATGGAGATCACTGAAACATCATCGACAATATCAATTTTATTGACATCTTTTGAATAAAAATCGTTTTCAAATTCCTGTTCAAGTGCGATAACGGCTTGTGTTGCTTTTTCTGAATCAATAATTAGCCCAATGCCTCTTTCTGATGAGCCTTGTGAAATGATACTCACACTAATATTATGATTACTCAAGGCTCTGAAAATCCTGGCATCAACGCCAACTTTTCCCAATAATCCTCTGCCTTCAAAGTTGATAAGTGCCACATTCTCTAATACAGAAAGTGATTTTATACCTTCGGAATTGGCTCTCGCCCTAATTAAAGTGCCTTTATCATCCGGATTAAAGGTATTTAAGATACGTAGCGAAATATTCTTTTCTAAAAGCGGAATTATGGTTTTGGCATGCAAAACGGTTGTACCAAAATTGGCCAGTTCATTGGCTTCGTTAAATGATAATTCTTCGATCTTTTTTGCATCGGGAACCAATTCGGGATTTGCTGTATAGATGCCATTAATATGTGTATAGTTCTGTAACTCATCGGCATCTAAATAATTTGCTAATAAAGATGCCGTATAATTGCTTCCGTTTCTACCTAAAGTGGTTGTTTCATTTTTGGTATTTGATGCTATAAAGCCGGTAACAATGTTTACTGTATCTCCGTTATGTTTTTTAAAATGTTCTAAAACATTCTCTTTAGAGAGTTGTAATAATGGTCGCGCATCTCCAAAATTCTCATCCGTTTTAATCAGGTTTCTAGCATCGGTTGGATGCGCTTTTATATTACGTACGTTAAGTAAACTTGAGATAGATTTAATCGCCAATAATTCGCCTTGCGCTAAAATTTCATCTTTTGTCTTTTTGCTGTAATCGCCTAATAGTTTTACGCCTTCAAACAGTCTTTCTAAAGTTAAAAATTCCTCTGAAAAATCTATTTTATCCGAAACTTCGCTTTGGTATGCTTTAAAAGCTTCAAATTGCTCTTTATAGGCTTCATTTTTAACAGCCTTGTTTAACATGGCTTCAAGCTCATTCGTAGCTTCACCTCGAGCTGACACCACAACTGTGATTTTCTCTCCTTCGTTAACCTTCTTTTCAATAATTGATAAGGCTCTATGTAATCCGTCGCCATTGGCCAAAGATTTCCCTCCAAACTTTAATACTTTCATTTTTTTATGTTTTGCATCTGGTCTAAAAACACACTCGATGATGTCTTCGACTTGTTCGTATTCTATTAAAAATGCATCATGCCCGTGGACCGAATTAATTTCGTTATACGTCACATTAGGATGCGTTAATGCCAATTGTTTATAGGTTTCCTTGTTTTCTTCAGCTGTAAAAAACAAATCAGAATCCACACCAATTATGTGAATATTGGCATTAATGGTATCCAGCACATTAAAATCGTCGTTTCTACCTTTAGTAACATCAATTGTTTTTAAAAGCTGATTCATTAATTTATAGGCTGAAAGCTGAAAGCGTTCTTGCAACTTGTTGCCATGATGTAACAACCAACTTTCAACATTAAAAATTTCTGAATCCTCATTTTTTGTGCGCTGAAACCGTTCTTTAAACGATTTTGGTGTGCGATAACATAGCATCGCGTGCATTCTGGCATCATGCACCGGATTTGTAGAATTCAATAAAAATTGCTCTTGAATCTGGCAATTAGCAATGAGCCAATCGGTGGATTTCCAATCAGACGCTATCGGAATTAAATGTTCAGTAATATTCGGATTTAAAACAGCCATTTCCCAGGCTATTCCACCGCCCAAAGAGCCACCAATAATGGCGAAAAGTTTGGATAAGTTTAAGCGCTCCAAGCCTAACAAAAATAACCTTGCAATATCTCTGGCAACAAAGTCTTTGTAGTTTTCTATAACAAAACCATCATAGCCATTTCCAGGAATATTAAACGATAAAACAGTGTAAACTACGGTATCTATTACTTTTTTGTTGCCAATAAGTTCGCTCCACCAACCATCTTTACCCGCAACATGGCTATTACCTGTTAATGCATGATTTACCAATACGACCGGTGCAGTTCCTATAGGTTTACCAAAAAGCTGATAGCTTAACTTTACTTCTGGGTAAAGCACATTGCTTTCTGTGGTAAAAGAAGATATTTTTATATGTTGTAAATCACTTTTCAATGCTAATAGCTTTTAATTTGTTTATTCTAAAATGCTATAAGAAAAGTATATTACTTGATGAAGTAATTACGTTTGGTTATCTATCCAAAAGATCCTGAAATGCGTTCAGAACAGGGTAGAATTTAGCACCTTCTTTATTGCTAAAGGGTTGCTAAGGCTTCACAGGGTCTAATCCCTCCACCTTTCTTGATAACATTTCAAAATGTTTTTGAACTTTGTGAGTGCAAATATTCAGTCAGAAAAATTTAATAACCAAATTTTTATTGCTTTTTTTTTAATAATTACGTTTTAAGAGATGCTAAATATTTCTCTCGGATTACTTGATCGACAGGTTTATTATCGATCTTACTTTCAAGCCAGGAAATAACATCCAGATACAAAAACGCACGCCGTTCGTAAGGATGATCTTCATATTGCTTTAGTTTTTTATGAAGTTTTATAAACTCACCCTTTAGCTCATGCGGATAAATATCGCCTAAATTTTTCAAGAATTTTATCATCTCTTTTTGCACCTCATACAAGTCTTCCATTTTGATAAGGAACTTAAAGGTGCTTTTTATTTGAACATCTAAATTATAATCTAATCCTGCTTCATAATGCGCTACCAAACTTAATATCCGTGAAAAACACAGCAAATCTTCACGCATTTGAAGCGATTTATTGCTAATAATTTTATTTAAGTATTCAATACTCTTTTTGTTATCACCAATGCCAAAATATAAACTTGCGATTTTATAGTAAAATACCATAATATGATGTTCGTCTATTTTGTTCTGATAAGATTTTATGCCTTCTAAAACTTCATTAACCAAAGGCAAACCCTCGTTAAAAGAACCTTCCATAAAATGAAGATTTAACTTATTATTATAGATATACATAAAGGTTAAGGCTTCAATATTATCGTCTTTAGGGAACCATTTCTCTTGGGTTATTTGCTCTAAATTGGAAAGCGTTTCTTTAAATTTATCGTGATAATTAATATAGAATAAGGTTTCAAGCAAATAGTGATTTCCTCTTAAAAAGAATACAGGATTTAGCTCAATCATATGCTTATTCACATAAAACAAATCGACCCATTTTGAAGCATATTTATAGCAAGACAAAAAATCCTGTGTTAAAAAACTATACCACAAATACGCCTTATAAAGCCAAAGTTTTTCTCTAAAACCTAGTTCATTTATATCGTATTTTGGAAGCCTGGCATTAAAATACTTCGTGATACGTTTGTTCTCTTTATCATTTTTTACATAACCCGTTTTTAAAAACAATCCATATAGCTGAAGCGACAAATTAGACAGCTTGCTCGCTAAAACATTTTGCATGCTAAGCTCTTTGGCCTGTATGGTTAATTCATCCGCTCTATTACTAATACTCCTGGTGATATATTGGGATTCAATAACTTTTTCAAGTTCAATAATTTCGTATGCAATATTCTTTTCCTCGTTAGCAATGGCAACCATTTTTGCTTTGTCCAATATTTTTAAGCTCTGTTTATACAACCCTTTATGATATAAGATGGTCGCAAAATCAAGCTGCTCACGAATTTGAATTCTAATATTTTGGTGTGAAGGATTAAGTCTTAAGCTGATTAAAATTTGCTTATAAAGATGTGCTTTTAAATTAGAAAGCTGTTGCTTTTTTACAATGCCTTTTTTTAAAATAACGGCTTCGTCATATACCGGTAATTTTTCAAGAATATTAAAAAGCATCAAAAATTTTGAATCGTCATTAACGCCCAAACGTCCGACATAAAGTTTAAACTGTCTCTTTTCCGATTTAGACAAGGACTTTATGAGTACAAACAAATTATCTTTTTGCTCTTTAGTCATAGTTATAAAAACGTTTCAAATTATTGATTATCAATGATTAACATATAATAATATTAGTTAAACATCGTAAAAATTCGCTATTGAATTCTCTTTAGAGGAATCCAAAATATAAATTCGTATAACAATACAAAAATATATTTATATAAATGTCGAATACTAACGTACAAATTTTTGACACAACGCTTCGAGATGGCGAGCAAGTTCCGGGTTGTAAGCTAAACACCGAACAAAAGCTAATCATAGCAGAACAGCTCGATAATCTTGGTGTAGATGTTATTGAAGCTGGTTTTCCAGTATCAAGTCCTGGCGATTTTAAATCGGTTGAAGAAATTTCCAAAATAGTAAAAAATGCTACTGTTTGTGGTCTTACAAGATCGGTGGAAAATGACATTAAAGTTGCTGCTGAAGCCATTAAATACGCAAAAAGACCTAGAATACATACGGGTATTGGAACATCAGATTCCCATATAATACATAAATTTAAATCCACACAAGAAGATATTATTGAACGCGCATTTGTCGCCGTAAAATATGCGAAATCGTTTGTTGAAGATGTTGAGTTTTATGCAGAAGATGCAGGACGAACCGAAAACGAATATTTGGCGAGAGTATGTGAGGCTGCTATAAAAGCAGGCGCAACCGTTTTAAATATTCCGGACACCACAGGTTATTGTTTACCAAGTGAATATGGCGCAAAAATGAAATACCTTATGGAAAATGTAAAAGGCATTGAAAAAGCTATTTTATCATGCCATTGTCATAACGATTTAGGATTGGCAACAGCAAATTCTATTGAAGGTGTTATAAATGGCGCGCGCCAAATAGAATGTACAATAAATGGTATTGGCGAACGCGCTGGAAATACAGCCTTAGAGGAAGTTGTCATGGTATTAAAGCAACATCCTTACTTAAATCTAGACACCAGTATTAACACCTCTATGTTGTACGGCATAAGTCAATTAGTGTCTGATAGCATGGGAATTTATACCCAGCCAAATAAGGCCATTGTTGGTGCGAATGCTTTTGCCCATAGCTCTGGAATTCATCAAGATGGTGTGATTAAAAATCGTGAAACCTACGAAATTATCGACCCTAAAGATGTAGGTGTTACCGATTCTGCCATTGTACTTACAGCAAGAAGTGGTAGGGCAGCTTTAGCATATCGCGCTAAAAAGGTGGGTTATGAATTGACAAAACTTCAATTGGATGAGGTTTATGCGAACTTTTTAACCTTTGCCGATAGAAAGAAAGAAATCAATGATTCTGATATTCATCAAATTATTGAAACAAGTAAAGTTTATAACGAAATCATGAGTGCATAATTAAAAAGGATTTCCGTTTACACGGAAAATAAATATGGCAAGAACACTATTTGATAAGGTTTGGGATGCACATGCTGTCGATTTGATTCAGAACCGCACACAAACTTTTAGCGCATTAAGAAATCGCGAAATATCTGTTATAAAACCAGATCAAATTGTCCAAACTACCGAACATAATACACGAACAATAAATCAATATTTATCAATGCAAGAAACACTTTCAAAAAAACAACTTGAGCAACTTTCTACAAACTGTGCAAAAAACAGTATTACCCTTTACGAGTTAGGACACAAATACAATGGCATTGTTCACGCTATGACACCAGAATTAGGCATAACACCATCGGGAATGAACATAGTTTGCGGTGCTAGTCACACCACAACATTTGACCCTTTTAGAGCAATTGCTTTCGGAATAGGCACCAGTCAAGTTGCTCAAGTTTTTATTAGTTAGTGAAATAAAATAATACAGCTATAAAAAAAGCATTCGTGCATCTGCCTTTTGGCAGACAGATTCGTGGCTGTTAATAATAATTTAAAAAAGAAGGCGGAGGTTTCCGCTTTCGCGGAAATAAAATGAAATTAAACATTGCTGTTTTATCAGGTGATGGCATAGGCCCGGAAGTTACTGCTCAAGCTATAAAAGTGTTGAAAGCCATTGCTATGGAATTTGACCATAGCTTTAATTTTAAATATGCCCCTGTTGGTGCCATTGCGATTGACGAACACGGCGATCCATTGCCGGAAAGTACGCTTGATATTTGCAAGTCCAGCGATGCCATTTTGTTTGGTGCCATTGGAGATCCAAAGTATGACAATGATCCTTCGGCCAAAGTACGCCCGGAACAAGGCCTTTTAAAATTAAGAAAGGAATTAGGTTTATTTGCCAATATTCGTCCGGTTAAGGCATACGATACTTTATTGACTAAATCACCATTAAAAAAAGAGATTATTAAAGGTACAGATATTAGTATTTATCGTGAATTGACAGGTGGTATTTACTTTGGTGAGAAACAATTAAGTGAAGACGGTAATACAGCTTCCGATTTATGTAAATATTCACGTTATGAAATTGAACGTATTGCGCATTTAGCTTTCAAAGCAGCGCAATCCAGAAAAAATAAAGTAACTTTAGTAGATAAAGCTAATGTTTTGGAAAGTTCAAGATTGTGGCGTAAAGTAGTTACCGAAATCGCTGCGCAATATCCGAAAGTAACTTTAGATTTCTTGTTTGTTGATAATGCTGCGATGCAAATGATCTTAAACCCAAAACAGTTTGATGTCATTCTAACCGAAAATATGTTTGGCGATATTATAAGTGACGAAGCCAGTGTTATAGGAGGTTCTATTGGCTTATTGGCATCTGCTTCGGTAGGAGATAAACACGCAATGTTCGAACCGATTCATGGCTCGTATCCTCAAGCTACAAATAAAGGGATTGCGAACCCAATTGCTTCTATTTTGTCGGCTGCGATGTTATTAGATCATTTTGCATTATGCGATGAAGCCGAATTGATTAGAAAAGCTGTAGAAAAATCGTTGAAGTTGCATGTTACAACACCAGATTTAAACACGAAATACGATAATATAACAACAACTAAAGTTGGTGATTTTATAGAGGATGTGATAAACAATCCTCACGACACAAACATGAACTTTACAAACATACATTTAGGACAATCCACCATTATTTAGTTGGTTAGTATGATTCGTTAGTGGGTTATTCAGAAAAAGCGCAATATTAATACTGCGCTTTTTTATTCAATTATAGTTCTAAACGTCAAATTAACCCTTGGAGCTAATATCTTTTTTGTTGGTGGTAAACGATGAAGCCAATACGATTGTGTTGTGCCAGTCATTATCAATAAACTACCATGTTCTAAAGTTAGTGATACTGTTTCTTTGGTTTGCTTGTGTTTAAACGCAAATTTTCGTTCGGCTCCAAAACTTAAAGAGGCAATCGCGCCATTCTTTTTTAAATCTTTTTCGGCATCACTATGCCAAGCCATGCCTTCGTTACCGCTATGGTATAAATTTAGCAAGCAAGAATTAAAAGTTTCCCCAGTTTTTTGCTCGACCATGTCCTTTAGTTCTAGTAATTCGGTTGTCCATGGTAATGCTTTTTTTGTTGTATTAGAATAGGAATATTCAAATACAGAGTCGCCATACCAAGCTACTTCTCGTTTAGTAATAATATGTTTTCCGAAAATTATGGCCTCATCATTTTTCCATGCGATAGT
>CAXMOQ010000019.1:0-27447 GCA_964195015.1 uncultured Flavobacteriaceae bacterium
ATACGGTATTGCAACAAAAAGAAGGTTTTTCTCCTTATGTTTGGGAAGACAAAGCGAAAGCATTGTTAGACAATGACCCTGAACTAAAATCGTTGTTCGAGACTAAAAAATATATAGATACTACCTTTGCTAATAATTGGTATGCACAATTAGATTGGATTTTCCAGAAAAGTGAATATTACGAAGAAGCGCATTTGCAGTATCCTGTGTATCGGGTAAATTGACGTCAGTCATTCCCCCGATTATGCTCAATCAGTTTCAGTAAGGTAGGAATCTCATTAATTTTATTTCAATTTTAATTGGATTCCTGCCTACGCAGGAATGCCAAAAAAAACTAAACCAACAACTTAATATTAGCATACGAATTTTTAAGTGCTTCTTGTACTTGAGCTTCATTTAGCCACTCAACCTTTGTGATGCCCTCATTTTCTTGAGGCCATAAATTTCCTTTAAAAGTCGATGTCATTTCAAACCAATAGGTGATTTTTATTCTGTAGCGGCCATTGCGCTTAAAAATATGATATGTTGTTTCCAAAGGCTTTGTAATTTCAAGACCAGTAACGCCAGTTTCTTCTTTAACTTCTCTTAAAGCTGTTTCGGTAATGGTTTCCTTTCCTTCCGTTTTTCCTTTTGGTAAATCCCATTTGCCGTTCCTGAAAATAAACAAAATCTCCCCTTTAAGGTTATACACTTTACCACCTCCGGCAATGACATTAGGCAATTTTTTAAGGAATTTTTTTAGGAGTTTCTTTTTTTTCTTGTGGATAAGCCTAGCTTCTTGAAGCTTCGTATTATTCAATTCTCGAATAACCTTACCAATTTTTACTGTCTTTAGTAAATAATTTTTAAAATTGGTTTCCTTTTCAATCTCTGTGGTGAGAACTATTGGCTTGTCATTGACAAAAATTTTATACATAACGTACGTATAATAATTTATACAGTTGTAAAAATATCATTTTTTAGCACATTGTAAACAAACTTGAAAAAATTATTTTAATTAGTGAACAACTGTTATGTAAAAATAAATTTATATGTAGCTTTGCAACTATGATTTTTAACAAACATACTGCTAGAAAGACGGCCGAGGTTTTATTGCAAATAAATGCTATAAAATTAAGTCCTAAAGAGCCTTTTACCTGGGCGTCTGGATGGAAATCGCCTATTTATTGTGACAACCGTATTGTGTTGTCTTTCCCTCCTATTCGCAATTATATTCGCGAAACCATGGGAAAACAAATTGAAAAACAATATGGCAAACCTGATGTTATTGCAGGTGTTGCAACAGGCGCTATTGGTATTGGTATGCTAGTCGCCGAATATATGGGCTTACCTTTTGTTTATGTAAGACCGGAAGCCAAAAGCCATGGTCGTAAAAATCAAATTGAGGGCTTTATCCAAAAAGGACAAAATGTTGTTGTTGTTGAAGATTTAATTAGTACTGGTAAGAGTGGTTTGAATGCCGTTAAGGCGTTAAAAGAAGCACAAGTGAATGTTAAGGGTATGATTGCAATTTTTTCTTATGGTTTTGAATTGGCTTCTGAAAATTTCAAAAAAGACAATATTACGTTGTATACGTTAAGTAATTATGAAAGTTTGCTGGATCAGGCACTAGAAACAAAATATATATCGCAAAAAGAATTAAAAACCTTGTTAGCTTGGAATGAAAATCCGAGCGCATGGAACGCTAATTAATATAAAAATGTTGAGTCGTTTGGTTGTTGAGTCGTTAAGATTAAAATTTTAAACTACAATAAACAGATAAACAACAAACACCTTAACAGCAAAGAACTTAACAATAAAACAATGAATTTAGAATCTCCAAAAGTTACCGTAAATAAATCATCTCAAGAGGTTTTCGATTTTTTATCGGATGTGAAAAATTTCGAAGCATTAATGCCGGAAAATATTAGCAAGTTTGAAGTGCTTGAAGACGATAAATTTCTATTCGCTTTAAAGGGCATGCCGGAAATAATACTGAAAAGGAAAGAGTCCATAGCGCCAAATAAAATTGTTTTGGGCGCAGCAGGCGGTAAATTAGACTTTTCGCTTACTGGCAATATTTCGGAAATAGAAGATGGCAAAAGTGATGTGCAATTAAGCTTTGAAGGCGATTTCAACCCTATGATGGCCATGATGATCAAAGGCCCTATTAGTAAGTTTATAGAAACTCTGGCGAGTAGTATCCCGAATGCTATCTAGTATAAAAGTGTAATTTCTTTTAAGTCGAATTCTTTCAAAACATCATCCTCCAACAACACCTGAAGATTCCCGGAATTAGAAATGTTTTTTATAAAACCCGAAAACATATTGCCTTCAACATCCCTAAATGTTGAAGGTTTATTTTTTCTGAAAAGATAGGTTTCATATTCAGCTTTTAAAATATCATATTCTCCCGCTTGTAACATTGAAAAGTAGCTCTTTAAATTTGAAACAACTTCATGCAAAACTTCGTCCAGATTAAACACTTTCCCGGTAATAGATTTAAGTGAAGATGCTTTTGGCAAATCATCAAATTCGGTTTGGTTTACATTTAAACCAATACCGATAATAGAAGCGTTAAAACTATTTTGTTTTATGACATTTTCAATTAAAATACCACAAATTTTTTGTTCTTCTGACAAAATGTCGTTTGGCCATTTTACACTTAATTTCGGTATTGAAAAACGTCTTAATGCTTTCAATATCGCAAGCGATGTCACAATACTAATAAAAAAACGATGTTCCAGATTTAAAAAGGAGACATCTTTAAACACACTAACTATAAGATTTTTAGAGGCTTCAGAGTTCCAAACGGTTCCCATTTGGCCACGCCCTTTGGTTTGGTAGTTTGCCGTAACCACGGTATAATCTTCAATGGCTTCTGTACTACAAATGTGTCGCAAATAGCGATTTGTAGAATCGGTGGCATTAAGTTTGATTATACGCATAACAGCAGGTTATTATAATTCAATAAAATCTTATGATTTTTTTAAAGTATAAAGAACTAAAAAAATAATAACTTTGCACAAATTAAATCAAATTAATGGCGATAAAAAAAACAAGCGCAGACCAACTCATTGCAATAATATTAAGCGGAATTGAAGATGTTAAGGGAAAGGATATAAATATCCTGGATTTAAGGGAAATTGAAAACACGGTTTGCGATTACTTCATCATTTGTGAAGGCACTTCGAATACACAAGTTAACGCTATTGTAAATTCAATTCAGAAAAAAGTAAGCAAAGAACTTAAAGATAAGCCTTGGCATGTTGAAGGTGCTGATAATGCCGAGTGGATTTTAATCGATTATGTAAATGTTGTTGTTCATGTTTTTCAAAAACATATTAGAGAATACTACGATATTGAAAGCCTTTGGGGAGATGCAAAAACAACAATAATAGAAACCAGTTATTAAAAAAATTAATGGCAAACGATAAAAAAAATACAAACAGCAAAAAACCAAAGTTTAGTCCATATTGGATTTATGGAGGTGTCATCGTTATCTTTTTAGCGATGCAATTGTTTAGTAATAGCGGATTTCAAGACGCAAACATTACGACGCCTTCGCAGTTCATGCAATATTTAGAAGCTGGTGATGTAGATAAAGTGACCATTGTAAACCGTCGCGAAGCTAAAGTATATTTAACAAAAGAGGCACAGGAAAAAGAGGTTCACAGAAAATCGAAACCTTCTACGCTATTACCAACGACAACAAAGTTACCTAATTATAAATTTGAAATTGGCGACCTTCAGAATTTTGAAAATGAATTCAAAAAAACAAAAGAAGCCGATGATCTTAATACAGAATTAAATTACGATACCGAACAAAATCTTTGGGGTGATTTCTTAATAGGCATCTTGCCTTTTGTGTTGCTTATTGGTGTATGGATTTTTATCATGCGTCGTATGTCTTCTGGCGGCGGCGGTGCTGGTGGTGCCGGACAGATTTTTAATATTGGAAAATCGAAAGCAAAACTTTTTGACGAAAACACTGAAGTTAAAACCACTTTTAAAGATGTTGCCGGACTAGAAGGTGCAAAAGAGGAAGTTCAGGAAATTGTAGATTTCCTTAAAAACCCTGAAAAGTACACGTCATTAGGTGGTAAAATTCCAAAAGGCGCACTGCTTATTGGCGCTCCGGGAACTGGAAAAACCTTACTTGCAAAAGCGGTTGCAGGCGAAGCTAAAGTCCCTTTTTACTCCTTATCGGGTTCAGATTTTGTTGAGATGTTTGTTGGTGTTGGCGCATCGCGGGTAAGAGATTTATTTAAAATAGCTAAAGAAAAATCGCCAGCTATTATTTTTATTGATGAGATTGATGCCATTGGTCGCGCCAGAGGGAAAAATAACTTTTCAGGTTCTAATGATGAGCGCGAAAATACTCTAAACCAACTATTAACCGAAATGGACGGTTTTGGCACAAATACAAACGTTATTGTATTGGCAGCTACGAACAGGGCCGACATATTAGATAAAGCTTTAATGCGTGCTGGACGTTTTGACAGGCAAATATTTGTCGATTTACCAGATGTAAGAGAGCGCAAGGAAATTTTCGAAGTGCATTTAAGACCGCTTAAAAAAGTAAAAGGATTAGATTTAGATTTTTTATCAAAACAAACACCTGGATTTTCAGGCGCCGATATTGCCAATGTGTGTAACGAAGCGGCCCTTATTGCTGCAAGGAAAGGTAAAAAATCGGTTGGGAAACAAGATTTTCTTGATGCTGTAGATAGAATTGTAGGAGGATTAGAAAAGAAAAATAAAATCATTACACCAGCAGAAAAAAGATCTGTTGCGTTTCATGAAGCTGGGCATGCCACAGTGAGTTGGATGTTAGAACATGCTTCCCCTTTAGTAAAAGTAACTATTGTTCCTCGTGGCCGGTCATTGGGAGCAGCTTGGTATTTGCCGGAAGAGCGCTTGATTGTTCATCCTGAACAAATGTTGGACGAAATGTGTGCTGCTTTAGGTGGCCGAGCTGCAGAAAAAGTAATTTTCAATAAGATCTCAACCGGTGCTTTAAGTGATTTGGAAAAAGTGACCAAACAAGCCAGAGCTATGGTCACTATTTATGGTTTGAGTGATAAAGTAGGAAATTTAACTTATTACGATTCGTCCGGACAAAATGAATATGGGTTTACAAAACCTTATAGCGAAAAAACAGCTGAATTAATAGACAAAGAAATTTCTGATATCATTGAAGAACAATATGAACGTGCCATTAAGTTACTAGAAGCTAACAAAGACAAGTTAACCAAACTTGCCGAAGTATTGCTGGATAAAGAAGTTATCTTTAAAAACAATTTAGAAAAAATATTTGGCAAGAGACCTTTTGACAAACAAAAAGACGCTTCGTTAGAAGAAGAATAAAACAGTTACAAAAACCTTAAATGAAGTTAAGATTAATTTAAGTTTTTATATATTTGATAAAAACTAGGTTTATCCGGTTAATAGCAAAACCTCAAATGAGTCTATTTCGTAAAATTTTCGGTTCAAAATCTGGCGACTCTCAAGAGCATATTCAAAATGCAGAGAGAAGCAAGTATATGCCTGATATAAAACTGCCCATTGATGAGCGGTTCACCATTAATTTTAAAGCTAATGGTGGTAAGTTTTTATATTGTGAAGATTTAGACGAGATTAACCAGAACCTTGATAATATTCTTCAGGAGAACGACTGGAAGGACAAAAAGGTATTACTTTTTGATGATAGGCTTGCCCAAAAATTTAAAGGGCTGGATTTTTCAACCGATAAAGGTAGTAACGACTGTACATTCTTTTTATCTACTTGTGAATATTTAATAGCTAATGACGGTTCTTTACTAATCTCATCTAATCAAATTGCCGAAAAAAAACTTATGGAACTCCCTCCAAATTTTATCATTTTCGCCACTACAAGTCAGTTTGTTGAAACTATAAGCGAAGGTCTACGCGGTATTAAAGATAAGAACAGAGATAAAATACCAACCAATATCACTACAATTAAGCACTTTAAAGCTTGCGATGACAAAGATTTCTTAAGCTACGGAAGTAGTTCAAAAAACTTATATTTGCTCTTGTTAGAAGACTTATAAATGAAAGAACTCGTTGTTAGAACATCATCAGGAATTTTATTTATTTCCTTGTTTTTGCTTTCCTTACTTTCCGAACACGCTTTAATAGCTTTATTTTTTGTTTTTGGATTAATCGCGCTTGCCGAATTTAATAAACTCATTCAGTTAAAAGGCATTATATCCTACATTATTTTTATTGTATTATATTTAGCTTTCGCCTATTGGCAATTAGTTATACGTACCAACGAAGGCTTCAGTGAAGCTATTCAAATTTTACATGTGCTCACTATATTTGTTCAACTATTTCTAATAAAAGATTTATTTTCAGAAAAAACATTACCACTTTTTATTACAAAGCGGTATATAAATACAACATTCTATTTATCGAGCTCCTTTATTTTTATTATCTTAATTGCAGATTATTACGAAACGTTTAACCCTAATATACTTTTAGGATCTTTTATCTTAATCTGGGTAAATGATACTTTTGCTTATTTAATTGGAAAGAATTTTGGCAAACAGAAACTCTTTCCAAGTATTTCACCAAAAAAAACTTTTGAAGGTTTTTTGGGAGGTTTATTCTTTGCCTGCGTAAGTAGTTATTTTATCACTAAATTTACAGACACTTTAGATTTTACGAGTTGGCTTATAATAAGTATTATTGTTAGCGTTTTTGGGACATTGGGCGATTTAATAGAATCTAAATACAAAAGGCAGGCCAATGTTAAAGATAGTGGTGTTATTATGCCAGGACATGGTGGCTTATTAGACCGATTGGATAGTATTATTTTTGCTGCACCTTTTATTTATTTGTTTTTAAGAATTTTAAAGTATGTTTCATAAAGAAGGCCATAAAATTATATTTATTACCCTAGTATTTGTCGTTGCATCTTTTTTACTTGTTGATAGCTTTATACAACAAGCTTGGTTGCAAACGGCAGTTGAAATTGTTCTACTCGTGTTTTTTATTCTTATTCTACAGTTTTTTAGAAACCCAAAGCGCCATACGGCTTTAAATGAAAGTCAAGTGGTATCACCAGTTGATGGTAAGGTGGTTGTTATTGAAGAAGTTTTTGAAAAAGAATACTTTAACGACAAGCGAGTACAGGTTAGTGTGTTTATGTCGCCATTAAATGTGCATGTTACGCGGTATCCTATAGGCGGCAATGTGGTATTTAGTAAATATCATCCCGGAAAATACTTGGTAGCTTGGCATCCTAAAGCCAGCGAAGAGAACGAACGTACTACGGTGGTTTTAGAAAACCATACCTATGGCAAGGTGTTATACCGTCAAATTGCAGGTGCCATGGCAAGACGTATTATAAACTATGCGAAGCAAAATGATAAGGTCATGCAAGGTGCGGATTCTGGTTTTATAAAATTTGGTTCGCGAGTCGATTTATTCTTACCTTTAGATACCAATATTAAAGTAGAGCTCAATCAAAAAGTTCGTGGTGGCGAAAGTATTATAGCCGAAATATAATGACCAGTGAAGACATTGACATAGAATTTAAAAATGCCGTAGCGCGTGTAAATGGACATACCGAACCTTTTCCAGCCGATTTTTTATTGCGCCTATACGCCTACTATAAAAAAGCCACGAATGATTATGGCAGTCCCAGTAGTAAAACGCCTATCATTAATGCCTTTAAAACCAATGCCCTATTTCAGGTTCAAGATATTACACAAGACCAAGCCAAATCGACTTATATTGAACTCGTAAATAATTACTTTTTGTATGGGAAGTGATATTCTGTATGGCTTGTAGCCTTGACTTCGTAGGAAAAATTAGTTAATTTCGTTTAACTATGGCTAAACACAACTTGTGCTGAACTTGTTCCAGTATTAAAACAATCTTTAGCCTCACATTACCCAACATTTAAAGACTACTTATAAAATAGAAATTGGACATAAAATTTTGATTAATAAAATCGGGGTTTTTCTTTGTATTTTAGGTTCTGTTTTAACCATATTGCTAATTATCAATATCTTTTCAGACATTTTAATGCCGACTGAAATGACAATCGTATATCTGATAGAATTTTTTGAGAGAGGATTTTATATTCTACTTCCTATTTCTATCCTTATGTTACTAATTGGAATTAAGATTAGCTCTATTCGGACATATACTCCAACTGACTTAATTCTTGAAATGAATAAAATTTCCTTTATCAAAAATGGAGTGCTTGTGGAGATTCCAGAGCCAAGGCTTCATAAAATTATGGAGAGAAAAGCTTTATTTTCAAAATTGAATTGGATTAAAATAAAAACGGATACTCATAAAGAATATGATATAAAAGGAACGGGAAAGATTCTTGAACACCTGACTGAATTATTTCCTAATAAAACTGAAATAAAAAACGTTGGGTAACAATGCGAATCTTAATCCTCTCTTTTGTTCTTTCCGATTAATTATCTAATTTAATACTTTGTAAACTTAAGACGGGTATAGTTCATTGCTTCTGAATTTCCTATCGGAAATTCCTCGCACTTTTACTATCTTGGTTTCTTAATCGGAAAATCCTTGCGGATTTTCTCAGAAACTACTCCAAACTCGCCAAACTCGCTTTAAGGGTTTCTATTTTTGCCAAAGCATCAGCTTCTTTTTTCTTTTCGCTCGCCACAACTTGTTCTGGTGCTCCGGCTACAAAACGCTTGTTAGACAGTTTCTTTTGGACCGATTTTAAAAAGCCTTCGGTATAGTTTAATTCTTCAGTAAGTTTCGAAATTTCTGCTTCAACATCAATACTGCCTTTCATCGGTACAAAATACTCGTTGGATTTTACTCTAAAAGTTAGTGCGCCATCAACCTTTTCATTTGTATAATTTAAAGAAGAAATGTTTCCAAGTTTACCAATAATGGCATCAAAGGTTGTTGAGGCATTGTCATTGTTAAGTACAGATAAATCAATCGTATCTTTAAACGCTATATTTTTTTGTTTTCTAATGGTTCTAATTCCTGAAATCACTTCAGCTGCAAAATCAAAGTCTTTAATTAAATTTTCATTTATAGGTTTTACTTCTGGCCATTGAGCAACAATTAGGGCGTTTTCTGGAGTTCTTTCAGCAATATGCTGCCAAATTTCTTCGGTTAAGAATGGCATAAAAGGATGCAGAATCTTTAAATTGTTTTCCAAGATTGCAATTACGGCATCATAGGTGGTTCTATCAATAGGCTGTTGGTAGCCGGGTTTTATCATTTCCAATAACCAAGAGCAGAAGTCATTCCAGATTAACTTATATGTTTCCATAAGCGCATCGCTAATACGATATTTGCCAAAATGATCCTCGATAGTTGCTAACGTTTGTTGGAATTTACTTTCATACCACGCTACCGCAATTTTCGCATATTCTGGTTGTTCAATATCCGTAACATCCCAACCATCAATTAATCTGAAGGCATTCCAAACCTTATTGGCAAAGGCTTTACCTTGTCCGCAAAGTGATTCGTCAAAAGGTAAATCGTTTCCAGCAGGCGAGCACATAAGCATCCCAACACGTACACCATCGGCACCATACTGTTTAATTAAATCGATAGGATCTGGTGAGTTCCCAAGTGATTTACTCATTTTTCGCCCTTGCTTATCACGCACGATTCCTGTGTAATACACATTTTTAAATGGTAATTCGCCACGATACTCATAGCCAGATATAATCATACGGGCTACCCAGAAAAACATAATTTCTGGCGCCGTTACAATATCATTTGTTGGGTAATAATAGTTAACCTCTTTGTTATCAGGGTGTCTTATGCCATCAAAAACGCTCATAGGCCACAACCATGAAGAGAACCAGGTATCTAAAACATCCGATTCTTGTGTTAAATTGTTAATTGTAAGCTCTTGGTTATTTGATTTCTGTTTAGCTAATGGTAACGCTTCTTCGGCTGTTTTTGCTACTACAAAATCGTTTACACCAGCGCCATAGAAAAATGCTGGAATTTGATGTCCCCAAAACAATTGTCTTGAAATATTCCAGTCTCTCACGTTTTCCATCCAGTTTCTGTACGAATTCTTGAATTTAGAAGGATGAAACTGAATGGTATCATTCATCACATTGTCTAAAGCCGGTTTTGCAAGATCTTTCATCTTTAAAAACCACTGTGCCGAAATCTTTGGTTCTATAACCACCTTGGTACGTTCGCTTGTTCCCACTTTATGGGTAATCTCTTCAGTTTTAACTAAAAGTCCTAGATCTTCAAGTTCTTTAGCAATATCTTTTCTGGCTACAACACGATCTTTACCTTCGTGATGCAATCCATAACGGTTTAAACTGGCGTCATCATTAAGAATATCGATTACCTCCAGATTATGCCTATCGCCAATTTCTTTATCATTAACATCATGTGCTGGGGTCACTTTTAAACAGCCGGTCCCGAACTCAATATCGACATAATCATCTTCAATAACAGGAACAACACGATTACAAATAGGCACGATTACCTTTTTGCCTTTTAAAGCCGTGAAACGGTCATCTTTCGGATTAACACAAACCGCAGTATCGCCTAAAATGGTTTCAGGTCGTGTGGTAGCAATGGTTACAAAGTTATCTTCGCCTTCAATTTGATACTTAACATAATAGAGTTTGTCGGTACGTTCAACATGAATTACTTCTTCGTCCGATAAGGTGGTTTGAGCTTCAGGATCCCAATTTACCATACGATAACCACGATATATCAAGCCTTTACTATATAAATCCATGAACACATCGATTACAGATTCTGACAAATCGTCATCCATTGTGAATTTTGTGCGTTCCCAATCACATGAAGCCCCTAGTTTTTTTAATTGTTCCAGAATAATACCACCGTGTTTATGCGTCCATTCCCATGCATGTGCTATAAATTCTTCCCTTGTAAGGTCATTCTTATCAATACCTTCTTCCTTTAATTTAGCAACCACTTTGGCTTCGGTAGCAATAGAGGCGTGGTCTGTCCCAGGAACCCAGCATGCATTTTTACCTTGCAAGCGCGCACGACGAATTAATACATCTTGAATGGTATTATTAAGCATGTGTCCCATATGCAAAACGCCTGTAACGTTAGGTGGCGGAATTACAATGGTATATGGCTCTCTTTCATCGGGTTCTGAATGAAAATAATTGTGTTTCATCCAGTACGCATACCATTTATCTTCTACCTGATTTGCATCATATTTTGATGGAATATTCATACTTTGGAATAGTTTTTGAACTTTGATGTGCAAAAGTACTTATATTTCTTTTTCTGTAAAATTATAATGTACAATTAAATGGGTTAAATGTACTTATGTGATTGCATTACATCCAATATTTTTGTAGAATGTATAAAAAGTAAGTATGTTTACCACGAGATTAAAATTAAAGTGATGAAATTAGCATGCTACTAATTTGAATATAAGTCGAATTATTTTCTATGCGAATTACATCTTGAAATTTAAAACAAAAAATATGAGACAGATGAAATATTTAATGACAGTTTTATTTATCGGATTAATCAGTTTTTCGGCTAATGCACAAGAAAAAGTTGCAAAAATAGAATTTGAAACTGATGTTGTAGACTATGGTACCATTGAGAAAGGCGCTGATGGTGTTCGAACTTTTGCGTTTACTAATACTGGTGATGCACCACTTATAATTTCTAAAGTAAGTTCAAGTTGTGGTTGTACTGTACCAAAAAAACCAGAAGGCCCAATTATGCCAGGTGATACAGGTGAAATTCAGGTGAAGTATGACACAAAACGTGTGATGCCTATTAGAAAGACCATTACGGTTATATCTAATGCTGATACTCCAACTGTCGCTTTAAAAATTAAAGGTGAAGTTATTGATTCGAGTAAGGCTAGTGTTCTTGAAAAGAAAAACAAGAGCGTAGTGGAACAATAAACTTTTTGCAAAATGCATTTATTTATAAGCCTAAACATCCTGTTTAGGCTTTTTTATTTAAAAATACTTTCCAGTCTAAACTCATAAGAAATTATCATCCCATCCCTATCTATTCTTAACTTTATGCGCTTACCCGTCTCGGCGTAAAACATTTGAACTATTTGATATAATTTAAGGTCGTGTGTTGATTTATTATTAATAGACAAAATAACATCTCCAATCTTCAAACCTGCTCTATAAGCTGGAGAATCCTCTCGCAACTCCACGATACTATAAGCGGGTTTTAAGGACAGTTTATATCTAGTATCTATAATAATTTTTGAATTCACATCGGACGCATTCCTATCAGCCATCCTATCTATTAACACATAATCATCATCTTGTTCTCTTACTAACCTAACGCCGTTATGCTCTAATTCTATACCGCTCTTGTTATACCTAAAGCCTTCTCTAAAATAACTGTTTTTCTTAAGGGTTATGGAAGCTTTTTGGTAATCGATAATCATGTTAAACCGTTTTAAAATATTTCCAGCCAAACTACCGTTGCGATTTTTAAATTTTCTTGCAAAAGAAATAGAGCTCGAATCTGGAAATGCAACATTGGCATTTTTAAACACAAATCCTTTTAGTGCAAATTCATCAATTTTAGAGCGTTTACCATAAACACTGCCGCTTAAACCATGACCAAGAAAATCGTTAAAATACTTACCATTCGCAGTCAATCCTAAAGTTGCATCTTCAAACAACCACAATGCATCACTTCCTCCAGAATCAATTAATAGTTTCACAGGAATGTCTTTATTATTTATTTTAACGTTGGCCGTTAAATAGGGCTTATTATTATAGAACTCAAGATTTAAGCTTTCACATGTTTTACATTTCTTATAGGTATACCTTTTAGGATTGGTTATTCTAATATATTTTGATGTATAGCTTATCTCAACAACAAAATCTTTAAATAAATCAAAACCAATAATACCATGAATAGGAATTCCGAGCCTAGGCGCAAAATTTAGATTGGCATCATATACAGCGTATAAATCCTGGTTCAACTTTATGGCATCTCCAATTTTAAAGATATTATTTTTAGATTTTAACGCTTCTACCGACTCTCCTTCTCCAAGTCCTCTTAAAAAAATTTTTTCAGTGTCTTTTATCTTTAAAGTATCGCTTACATTTAAAAAGTTAAAAATAATGGGTTTACTAACACCTGTATCAAGTAAAAAAGATAGCACAACACCATTTATCTCGACCGGAATAACGATGAGATTATTTATAAGTTGAAATTTTATTCTATCAGACTCTTTTTTATTTTGAATGACAAACTTTCCTTGCGAGAAACCCAAATTATTAAAGCAAAATAACACCAAAGTTAGATATAGGATTTTTTTCATAAAGTAATAGCTCATTTTCTCTCAATCAATTTACAAATCTTTACTTCATCTCATGTACATATAGCTAAATTTTAAAAAAACTTTAAGATAATTTTCGCAACTTTGTGGTTCAAACAATTTAAAATGCCAACAATTTCAAAAAAAGGGCAATTAATGCCACAATCGCCTATTCGTAAATTAGTGCCTTTTGCAGAAAACGCAGAAAAATCGGGGAAATCGATTTATTATTTGAATATAGGACAGCCAGATATTAAAACACCCAAAATAGCTTTACAAGCTGTGAAAGAAAACACTATCGAAGTCCTTGCTTATTCACGTTCTGAAGGCTCTGAAGCTTACCGGAAAAAGATAGCCGACTATTACCTTAAGCATCATATTCATGTGAAACATGATGATATTATTGTAACTACCGGCGGTAGTGAAGCATTGCTTTTTGCGTTTGGAAGTATTATGGATACTGATGACGAAATAATTATTCCAGAGCCTTTCTACGCTAACTATAATGGGTTTTCAACGGCATCAGGTATAAAAGTAGTTCCGATAATTTCAAAAATTGAAGATGATTTTGCCTTACCTCCAATAGAAGAATTCGAAAAACTCATCACGCCAAAAACCAAAGCCATTTTAATTTGCAATCCTGGGAATCCCACGGGATATCTATATTCTAAAGAAGAAATCCAGAAACTTGCAGCAATTGTTAAAAAACATGATTTATTTTTAATTGCCGATGAAGTTTATCGTGAATTCGCTTATGATGGCAACACGCATTATTCAGTAATGCAAGAAGAAGGTTTAAAAAACCATGCCATAATGATTGATTCTGTTTCAAAGCGATATAGTATGTGTGGCGCACGAATTGGTTGTTTAGTATCAAAAAATAGTGACGTCATTCAAACAGCACTCAAGTTTGCTCAAGCACGTTTAAGTCCTCCAACATTGGCACAAATTGCGAGTGAAGCTGCTTTAGAAACGCCTCAAAGTTATTTTGACGCTGTTATTGAAGAATATGTAGACCGTAGAAATACACTTATTGAAGAATTGCAAAAAATTGATGGCGTAAAAGTAGCAAAGCCCAAAGGTGCTTTTTATTGCATTGCCGAGTTGCCTGTTAAAAATTCTGATGATTTCGCACAATGGCTCCTTGAAGAATTTGATCTGAACGGCGAGACCGTTATGGTTGCTCCTGCTGCTGGATTTTATTCGACGCCGGGCGTTGGTTTAAATCAAATTAGGATTGCCTACGTACTTAAAAAAGACAGTTTAATTAAAGCCGTCCATATTTTAAAAGAAGCCTTAAAAGTTTATAAAGACTAGTGCATATTAAGCATAACATATCGTTAAAAGCATACAATACCTTTGGTATTGATATTAATGCAAAATATTTTGTTTCAGTTTCTACCATTAAAGAACTAAAAGAAGTTTTAGCCTTACAAGAATACCCCAATAAACTTATTCTGGGTGGTGGCAGTAATATATTGCTCACTAAAGATCTTGATCTACTTGTAATTCACATCGATCTAAAAGGAATTTCAATAGTCCATGAAGATAAAAATACAATCCAAGTTAAAGTTAAGGCTGGCGAAAACTGGCATGAGTTCGTGCAATGGTGTTTACTACAGGACTTTGGTGGTCTTGAAAATTTATCTTTAATTCCTGGGAATGTAGGCACGGCTCCAATACAAAATATTGGTGCTTATGGTATTGAGTTAAAGGACAGTTTTGTGTCTTGTGAAGCTTTATCCTTAAACACACTCGAAATCAAGCCGTTCTTAAAATCGGATTGTGATTTTGAATATAGAAACTCCATCTTTAAACACAAGCTAAAAGGACAATATATCATCACTAGTGTAACGTTTAAACTTACTAAAGCAAACCATAGGTTACATACCAATTACGGCGCAATTTCATCTCAATTAGAAGTCATGAAGATTAAAAGCCCAACGATTCAAGATGTTTCAAAAGCTGTGATTACCATTAGGGAGAGTAAATTGCCAAATCCAAAAGATATTGGTAATAGTGGTAGTTTCTTTAAGAATCCCGTGATTTCAAAAAAACAGTTTGACCTATTAAAAATCAATTTTCCGGACATCCCAAGCCATCCTGTTTCAGAAGAAGAAGTAAAAATTCCGGCGGGCTGGCTCATTGAAAAAGCAGGTTTCAAAGGGAAATGTTTTGGCAACTATGGTGTGCATAAAAAACAAGCCTTGGTACTTGTTAATTACAATGATGCCAAAGGTGAAGATATTTTAAATCTTTCAAAATTAATTCAGCAAACTATTTATCGCCTGTTTAATATTTTTATCGAAGCCGAAGTAAATATTCTGTAATCTAAAAAGAAATCTCTAACTTTGATATAATTAGAATATTAGTCACGCTCTATAATTCATATAAATCTTGATTGCACCTATCGAACAAGAAATAATCGCTTTATTAAAAGTTGGTGATAAAAAAGCCATCACATTGCTGTATGAAAACTATGCAGACTCGCTTTATGGTGTTATCTTAAAAATCATTACTGATGAAGATTTAGCCCAAGATGTTTTGCAGGAGTGTTTTGTTAAAGTTTGGAAAAAGGCAAAAACCTACGATTCAGGAAAAGCTAAATTATTTACTTGGTTGTATCGAATTGCTTATAATACTGCTATCGATAAAATACGAACTTTATCGAATAAACAGGCAAAAGAAGTCCAAATCGAGGCTACCAACGTATATAAATTAACATCAGAGGGTTTAAACCAAGATGCATTAGATATTAAAAAACATCTAAACACTCTGGAAGAAAAATATCAAATTGTGATTAATGCCCTCTTTTTTGAAGGCATGACACAACAAGAAGCAAGTGATGAATTAGAAATTCCGCTTGGAACAATTAAATCAAGATTAAAAATTGGGTTGCGTGAATTGAGAAAAATTTACAATCCATAACTAAATAAAGTCATGAATGAAGAAATAATTACTTTTTTAAATTCTGACCTATTAGAAAAATATCTATTAGGTAACACAACTTCTGCCGAAACAGAAGAGGTAGAATCTTATCTTTCTAAATACCCAGAAGTACAGAATGCATATAACACATTACAAAGCAATCTAGAATTAGTTGCTATGAGTAATGCCGTTGAAGCCCCTAAAGGCATCTTAAATAATATTTTAGATGACCTTGATGATACCCCAATAATACAATTAAACCCTAGAAAGCAATCCAAGCCTTGGTATAAATTTGCTGTTGCAGCAAGTATTTCCGCCCTCGTTTTTGCTGGAACATCGTATTTGTTTTATGCTCAAAATCAACGATTATCATTAGAAAATCAGGTGGTGGTTGATGAGATTTTTGATTTAAGAGGTGATATAGATCAAAACAATAAAATGCTCGATAATGTTATGAGACAACTCTTAAGACTTAACAACCCGGAGACTGAAAAATATATTATTAAAGGGAACGAAAGAGCAAAAGATT
Source organism: uncultured Flavobacteriaceae bacterium (assembly GCA_964195015.1). Classification (GTDB taxonomy): domain Bacteria; phylum Bacteroidota; class Bacteroidia; order Flavobacteriales; family Flavobacteriaceae; genus CAXMOQ01. The sequence goes on from CAXMOQ010000019.1 coordinate 16,743, forward strand.
TAAAAACGGTCGCATACATTAACCCAAAGGATAAAACGTCTATGATAGACGTGGTATCTTTACCGCAATTACCAGAAGAACAATGTTACCAAATTTGGGCAGAAGTTCAAGACAAAATGGTGAGTTTAGGTATTTTAAGTGAGGCGGACAGACAATTAAAAGCATTGCCATATACCGAAAACGCATTAGCTTTAAGCATTACCATAGAACCTAAAGGCGGTAATACCATTGCATCTCTAGATAATTTAGTGGCAGAAATAGCGATACAAAACAATAATTAAACAATTTATTATATTCATAAAATGCCTCGTTTTAAGAAATTAAATGAGGCTTTTCTATTTCCAAGTTTTATTAAAATATAGTACCTTTACAAAAAAAAATTAATTAAACCGACACGGTTAAAATAATTACTAATCAAGTAAAACAATAATTATTTTTAATCATCAAAGGTTACATCAGACCCTTAAAAGTCAATAAAAACAAACCGATGAAACTTTTACTAATCACTTTAGTCTTATTAGCACTCGCCATTGCTGGAATAGCCATTAAAATTTGGGCAAAAAAAGACGGCGAATTTGCAGGTACCTGTGCAAGCCAAAATCCAATGCTAAATAAAGATGGTCAAGCCTGCGGTTTTTGCGGGAAAACGCCCGATCAATTTCAAGACTGCAACGAACCTCAACACTCTTAACTCTATATGATTTTGCTTGATTTAATGTTCTACACCTTTGTCGTAGTCGTTTTAGTTCAAGTGGTTTTTTATATTGTTTTCTTCAGAAAGTTTGCATTCGTCAAACAAAAAAAAGAAAGGTCAAAGAACATATCCATTTCTGTTATTATTTGCGCTAAAAATGAAGCTGAAAATTTACAGAACTTTCTTCCATCAATACTCAATCAGGACTATCCATCGTTTGAAGTTGTTCTAATTAATGATGCTTCACAAGATACCACTTTGGATGTCATGAAAGAATTTGCAGCTAAAAACAACTCCATTAAAATAGTAAATGTTAAAAATATTGAGGCCTTTTGGGGTAATAAAAAGTACGCCATAACTTTAGGCATAAAAGCATCTCTATATGACTTTCTATTATTTACAGACGCCGACTGCAAACCCGTTTCAAAACATTGGATTAAAGAAATGAGTTCTCATTTCAGCAATACAAAAACCATTGTTTTAGGATATGGCGCCTATACTAAAGTCAAGAAATCACTGCTCAATAAACTCATTCGCTTTGAAACGTTATTAACAGCCATTCAATACTTTTCTTTTGCAAATATTGGGTTACCTTTTATGGGTGTTGGTCGGAATTTAGCTTATAGAAAAGATGTATTTTTTAATGCTAATGGTTTTATGAATCATATGGATGTACGTTCTGGTGACGACGATCTTTTTGTTAATCAGGTAGCAACAGCAAAAAACACAAGCACTAGTTTTTCAAAAAAAAGTTTTACAACATCATTGCCAAAAACTACCTTTTCCACATGGTTTAGACAAAAAAAACGGCATGTCTCCACAGCAAAACATTATAAGCTTAAGCATAAAATGTTACTCGCTTTATTTTATATCACGCAATTTCTGTTTTGGCTACTAACCATAACACTTTTAGTTGTGTTATTTAAATGGAAAATTGTGTTAGCACTACTAATTGTGCGCCTAACTATTCAATTTATAGTTTATGGTTTTTCAGCAAAAAAATTAGGGGAAATAGATGTGATAGCCTTACTTCCATTTTTAGAACTTTTTTTAATTGTGGTACAATTAACTATATTTATATCCAATCTTGTTTCAAAACCTAAACGTTGGAGATAAAAGAAGCTATCAAAAGAGCAAAACTGAATGATCAAAAAGCATTCAATTATTTATTAGATGCGTTTTGGGATGATGTTTATGGCTTCCAATTAAAACGTATTGAAAATGAGAATGATGCCGAAGATATTACCATTCAAACTTTTTCGAAAGCTTTCGATAAAATTGAAACTTTTAATGACGAGTATAAATTCAAAACATGGTTAATCGCAATATCAAAAAATATCCATATTGATCTGTTACGTAAGGAGAAAAAAATTATTTCTCAAAGTATTTCTACAGATGATGATGAAACATTGTATCAAGTTTTAGACGAATCGCCTACACCTGAAGATAAAATAATCACTGAACAAAATTTGGCGAAACTACTGCGCGATATAAAAAAGCTGAAGCCTCATTATCAAGAGATAATTAACTTGCGCTACTTTCAAGAATTGAGCTATCGAGAAATCTCTAACGAACTCGATGAGCCTATAAACAACGTAAAGGTTAAATTATTAAGGGCAAAAAAACTGCTTGCCGAAATTATCCAAAATCACAATGCCTAATATTTTAAAAAAACTCGGCCCGGGTTTAATTTTTGCAGGAGCTTCAATAGGTGTTTCACATTTAGTGCAATCTACACGTGCTGGTGCAGATTTTGGTCTTGGGTTACTTTGGGCTTTGTTGTTAATTAACTTATTTAAATATCCATTTTTTCAGTTTGGCCCCAGATATGCTTCGGCAACTGGAGAAAGTTTACTGGATGGTTACCGGAAATTAGGAAAAGGCGTCCTGACAACTTATTACATAATCACACTGGCAACAATGTTTACCATTCAAACAGCGGTAACTATCGTTACAGCTGGTTTAGCATCATCATTATTTGGAGATTTTATAAGCATTGAGGTATGGACAGTAATCATTATAATAATTTGTTTGGCCTTATTAATTATTGGAAAATACAAATTGTTAGATAACCTTATGAAGGTAATTATTGTCGTTCTATCGGTTAGTACTATTGCGACTGTTTGTATTGCATTGTTTAATACGTCTGATCCTATTTCGTTTAAACAAGTGCTTCCGGAGAATAGTGTTGAAATTGCATTCTTAATTGCTTTTATGGGCTGGATGCCCTCGCCTTTAGACATATCTGTTTTTCTTTCACTGTGGGTTGTCGAAAAGAGAAAAGAAGCTCAAGAATTTACTCCAAAATCTGCGTTACTCGATTTTAATATCGGATTTATTACAACCATTGTTTTAGGTATTGGCTTTGTGCTTTTGGGAACATTGATTATGTACAACAGTAGCGAATCTTTTAGTAGTTCGGCTGGAAAATTCTCTGGGCAGTTAATAGATATGTACACAAAAAGTTTAGGGAATTGGGCATATATAATTATTGGTGTTGCAGCATTTACAACCATGTTTAGTACGACGTTAACAACGCTTGATGCATCACCCAGAGCAATGTCAAAAACAACGCAATTACTTTTTAATAAGCATTCAAAGTTCGGGTATTCATTTTGGATAGCATTACTTTCTATTGGTACGCTTTGTATTTTCTTCTTTCTGGAATCAGAAATGGGATTGCTCATTAAAATTGCGACTATTTTATCATTTTTAACAGCCCCTTTTTATGCCATAATAAATTACACGCTCATTTGTAGCAAACATACGCCTGAAGCTTGGCGTCCCTCTTTACAGCTTCATATTTTAAGCTGGCTGGGCATTCTGTTTTTAATAGGTTTTAGTGTTTGGTTCCTAACCACTTTATAAGGTTTCATTAAGATAATACTTTGTATCTTTGCTGCTAGATTTTCAAAAAAATGAATACAGATACCGCTTCTAATATATTACTGGAACGACAGGCCAAACCTAAATGGCTTCGTGTAAAACTTCCAACTGGAAAGAAGTACACTGAACTACGCGGTTTAGTTGATAAATACAAATTAAATACCATTTGCACTTCTGGAAGTTGTCCTAATATGGGAGAATGTTGGGGAGAAGGTACAGCAACTTTTATGATTCTTGGTAATATATGTACAAGATCCTGCGGTTTTTGTGGTGTAAAAACGGGGCGTCCAGAAACTGTAGATTGGGATGAACCCGAAAAAGTAGCACGTTCCATAAAACTTATGCAAATAAAACATGCCGTTTTAACCAGTGTAGATCGTGACGACTTAAGGGACATGGGAAGTATTATGTGGGCAGAAACCGTAAAGGCGGTGAGAAGAATGAACCCAGAAGCTACATTGGAGACGCTTATTCCAGATTTCCAAGGGGTTGAACAACATTTAGACAGAATACTAGACGTTGCGCCAGAAGTGATTTCACATAATATTGAAACGGTTAGACGACTTACAAGAGAAGTGCGCATTCAGGCAAAATATGATCGAAGTCTTGGCGCTTTAAAATACCTGAAAACCCAAGGTCAACGTCGTACAAAGTCTGGTATTATGCTGGGTCTTGGCGAAACCAGAGACGAAGTTATAGAGACTTTACACGATTTAAAAAATGCCAAAGTAGATGTTGTGACTATCGGACAATACCTTCAGCCAAGCAAAAAACATCTGCCTGTAAAACAATTTATTCTTCCAGATCAATTTGAAGAGTACAAACAAATTGGTTTAGAACTTGGTTTCCGACATGTTGAAAGTAGTGCTTTAGTACGTTCGTCATACAAAGCACAAAAACACATTAACTAATGATTCATGTTGCCATAAACGGTTTTGGTAGAATTGGCCGGCGTGTTTTTAGACTCCTTGAAAATCATAAAAACATACAGGTTGTCGCTATAAATGATTTAGCCGATGCTAAAACCTTAAGTCATCTTCTTAAATATGATAGTATTCATGGTCTTTTTAACGGAGACATTACGTATGATCGCAATCATATCATTGTAAATAACAGAAAAGTAGCATTATTAAATCAAAATCATCCAAAAAATATAAATTGGAAGCCTTTTAATATTGATTTTGTTATTGAAGCCACCGGGAAATTTAAAACCACTAGCGATTTACAGCATCATATAGACCATGGAGCAAACCGTGTTGTTTTGAGCGTGCCGCCTTTGGACGATGACATTAAAACCATAGTGATGGGTGTTAACGATGGCACATTAGATGGTACAGAAACGATCATTTCCAATGCATCTTGCACAACCAACAATGCTGCACCCATGATTGCCATTATCAATAAGCTTTGCGGTATAAATCAAGCGTATATTACGACTGTGCATTCCTATACTTCGGATCAAAGCCTGCATGACCAACCACATCGTGATTTACGTCGTGCCAGAGCTGCCGGACAATCTATTGTACCAACAACCACTGGAGCTGCAAAAGCATTAACTAAAATTTTTCCACAATTGTCTCACGTTATTGGCGGTTGCGGTATTCGGGTTCCTGTTGCAAATGGCTCGTTAACCGATATTACCTTTAATGTTAAAAACACGGTTTCAATTGAAGACATAAATAAAGCCTTTAAAAACGCTTCAACGCAAGATTACAAACGTATATTAGAATATACCGAAGATCCCATAGTGTCTATTGATATTGTAGGAAATACCCATTCTTGCATTTTTGATTCACAAATGACATCAGTTATAGGAAATATGGTAAAAATCATTAGTTGGTATGACAATGAAACCGGATATTCTCAAAGAATAATTGATTTAATTTGCAATTTATCGGAAAAATAGTGTCTTTTATCGAAGAAATATTTATATTTGTCCATATTAGTAATTAAAAATGTCCCAAATCAATAACTACATATGTGCTATTATTATGTTGTTGAGTTTCAATATATTCTCACAAAATTCTATTAGTGACGATCCTGAAACCATAAAAAACAGCATAACGCATCGTATTACGCAATCGCAGTACGACATAGAAAACAGTAATTACTATGAAGCGCAAGAAAAGCTAGAAAATGCTTTAGAATTAGCCGTTAAAATAGATGACAAAAAAAGCCTGGGGTTAGTTCACTCTAAAATGGGCAAACTTTATTACATCATCGAAGAACCAGACGAGGCTATAAAATGGCTAATAAAAGCTGTAGAAATACAACGATTTGCCAATGATAATATAAACATTGCCGAGACCTATAAAACATTTGGCATCGTTTATACCAGCAAAAAAGATTATAATCAAGCTTTAGATTATTTTAAATCGGCTAAAACACTTTTTGAACAAGAGGAGTTAAACGATTATGTGGCGGAAGTACTTCTTAATGAAGGTAAAGCATATACCGAATTAAAAGATTATAAAAAGGCCCAAATGTCTTTAGAACAGTCTTTAGCTCTTGCAAAGCGCTACGATTTAAGCAAAATACAAAGTAGTGCACTCATTAATAATGGAAAAGTATATGCCTTAATTGGAGATTACAATAATGCCTTAAATTTGGCTAACGAAGGTTTATTAATAGCCAAAAACAATCGTTTTAATGATGTTTTGAATGATGGGTATTTGGTGCTTAGTGACATAAATCAAAGCCTAGAAAACTATAAACTTTCTAACGATTATCTCAAAGCACATATTAAACTTTCCGATTCTCTTATTGCAATCAAAAGAGAGAGTTTATCACAAGAAAAAAGAATGCAGTTATTAATTGATAATCAAACTGAATATCAAAAACAACAAGCTGCAGATTTAGAAGAATTAAAAGGTGCTAATAGTTTAAGTCGTTTAACTACTATTTTAAGTGTTGCCCTAATCACCATATTGTCTTTATTAACCTTATCGCTTTACAAAAACAATAATATAAGGTTAAAAACTAACAATATGTTACATAAAAAGAATATTGAGCTTACACTTGCAAAGGAAAAAGCCGAATTAGCTTCAAAAACAAAAGCCAATTTCCTGTCAACTGTGACACATGAGTTAAGAACGCCGCTCTACGCCGTAACCGGTTTGAGTAATATGTTGTTGGACGAAAACCCAAAGCCTGAACAGATTAAGCATTTAAAATCTTTGAAATTTTCTGGAGATTATTTATTAACTTTTATAAACGATATCCTTCAAATAAATAAAATTGAAGCCAATAAAGTTGATGTTGAGCCTGAAGTGTTTAATTTAAAAGAGAAAATAACAAACATCGTTGCGGCTTTAAACAATTCAGCCATTGATAATAATATTAAGGTTCATTTTGAATTTGACAAAGACTTACCGAAAAACTACATCGCAGATCAACTTAAAATATCGCAAGTCCTAATAAATTTAATTGGTAACGCTATTAAATTTACTAAAGATGGTGACATCTGGATTAGAGTTTACAAAATTGACGGAAAAGATGGTTTGTATAATGTGCGCTTTGAGGTAGAAGATAACGGTATTGGGATTACCAAAGAAAAGCAAGACAATATGTTCGAAAGTTTCTCACAAGGCTCTATTCAAATTAATCGGAAATATGGAGGAACAGGGCTTGGTCTATCTATTGTAAAAGGTCTTATCGATATTTTAAAAGGAAAAATATACTTAAAAAGTGAATTAGGAAAAGGCACAACGTTCACGTTCGAACTACCGCTTAAATTTACACAAGAAGTTATTAAAGAAAAGAAAGTAGAATATTTTAACGATATTAATGAAATTGAATTAAGCAATATTAAAATTTTAGTTGTTGAGGATAATAAGATCAATCAAATGATTACTAAAAAGATTCTTACCAAAATGAAACTGAATTGCGATGTGGTTGACAATGGTGAAGAAGCTGTAGACATGATAAAAACAAGCAATTACGATGTTGTTTTAATGGATATTCACATGCCGGGCATTAGCGGTCTGGAAGCCACAAAAATTATACGAACCTTCGATAAAAAATTAACCATTTTTGCACTTACTGCGGTGACCCTTGAAGATAAAATGCATGAATTTGACGAAGCTGGTTTTGATGATATAATTTCGAAACCATTTAGGCAAGAAGATTTCGAGAAAAAACTTTACAATGCACTCATGGGAGGAAAGTCTGCATCGGCCTAACGCCCAACAAATTCTGTAATTAAATTATTAAATTTTATAGCATCGTCCATTTCTGATACAATGGGTAAATAAAATAACTTATCCTGTAGCGATTGATATTGCTTTAACCTCATATAATCCTTTTCGGTAGTAACAATTAATTCCCGTTTTTCTAATTCTAAAATATCCTTTTCAGAAAACTCATGATGATCTTTATAATTCAAATGCTCAAAATTCAAACTTTTAGCTTTTAAATGTTCTATCAACGTGGTTGGATTTGAAATGCCCGTTACTAATGTGAAATCTTGGAGCGTGTCAGCATTCAAACTTTTATGTGCTGAAATAACCCGATCCGAATAATTAATTGTGCTAAAAAACACATCTTGATAGGGTTTTGGATTAATCTGTTTAATAATACTATGTTTATCTATTGTGCCTACATTGTCAGGACATTTAGTAACCACAATAATATGCGCGCGTTCAGCTCCATGTTTTGGTTCTCGCAAATTTCCAGTTGGCAACACAAAATCATGGACATATAAATTATCGTAGGCGGTAAGTAAAATGTTAAGTCCTGCCTTTACTTTTCTATGCTGGTAACCATCATCCAGTAAAATAATATCGCATTTTTCGTTATCAGATCGTAAATTTTTTATCCCATTTTGTCTATCTGAATCAACTGCAACGACAATGTCATTTTTAAATTTATTATAAAACTGAAATGGCTCATCTCCAATAGTCTCTGCCGACGACTTTTCATTTGCTATTTGAAATCCTTGTGTCTTCCGTTTGTAACCACGGCTTAATGTTGCAACCTTGCAATCATCCTTTAGCAACCTGACCAAATATTCAATCATAGGTGATTTCCCTGTACCACCAACACTTAAATTGCCAACACAAATCACTGGAAAATCGTAGGACACCGACTTTTTTAAGCCTAAATCATACAGTTTATTTCGAAACCATGTTACCGCATAATACACAGGAACAAAAGGAAAGGATATGTTTCGCAAAAATTTCATCTGTAATTTCATGTGTTTATATTTATTGTTTTTCAAAGGTCACATGCTGTTCGCTATTAATCATTCCCTTGGGTGATAAAGCTTTTAACATGCTCGTTTCATGTTATTTTAAAAGGTAATATGTCGCTTCCATAAAATGGTTCAAATTAATTGACCAAAATTTATATATGGAAGGTTCATATTAACGAAAGTAAATATTTATCTTTGAAATTAAACACAAATTTTATGATTGTTCAAGACGTTATTAATCATCTGGAAAAACTGGCACCACTAGCGTATGCCGAAGATTTTGATAATGTAGGCTTATTGGTAGGTAATAAAGACTCCAAAATTACCGGCATTCTCGTCACGCTAGACACATTAGAAACCGTTGTAGACGAGGCCATAGAAAACCATTGCAATCTTATTGTGAGCTTTCACCCAATTCTATTTAAAGGCATAAAAAAACTCACTGGGAAAAATTACGTCGAACGTGTGGTCATGAAAGCCATTAAGCATGATATTGCCATTTATGCCATTCATACAGCCCTGGATAATGCGTTGCAAGGTGTAAACGATAAGATTTGCGACCAACTCGAATTGGTAAACAAACGTATCTTAATTCCGCAAGCCGAAACCATAAAAAAGCTTACTACTTACGTACCAAAAGATGAAGCCAAAACATTACGGGAAGCTTTATTTAACACTGGTGCTGGAAGTATTGGCAATTACAACCATTGCAGTTTTAATGTTGAGGGTGTCGGGACATTTAAAGGTAATGAAGATTCTAATCCTGTAGTTGGAGAAAAAGGTGTAACACACGAAGAAGCAGAAGTAAAAATCACCATTACTTTCGCCAAACATTTAGAATCAAAAGTACTCAAGACACTATTTAAAACACATTCCTACGAAGAGATAGCCTATGAAATAACAACCATTGAAAACAAAAACCAACATATTGGCATGGGCATGATTGGAGAACTTAAAAGGGCAATGGATGAAAACAGTTTCCTTGATTATCTAAAAACTAAAATGGAGACGAAATGCATCAGACACTCGTCTTTATTGGGAAAACCCATAAAAAAAGTAGCCGTTTTGGGTGGTTCAGGTAGTTTTGCCATACAAGCAGCAAAAGCCTCTGGCGCTGATATTTTTATCACAGCCGATTTAAAATATCACGACTTTTTTACCGCCGAAAACCGTATCGTTTTAACCGATATTGGTCACTATGAAAGTGAACAATTCACAAAAAATCTTTTAGTTGCTTATCTTACAAAAAAAAACCTTAATTTTGCAGTCGTTTTATCAAAGACAAACACCAATCCTGTAAAGTATTTATAAGCATGGCTAAAAAGAAAGAAGCAACTGTAGAAGAACGATTAAGAGCTTTATTCGATTTACAATTAATCGATTCTCGCGTTGACGAAATTAGAAATGTAAGAGGTGAATTGCCTTTAGAAGTTCGTGATTTAGAAGATGAAGTTACCGGACTAACCATGAGATTAGAAAAATTAGAATCAAGTTTAGCGGCGACAGATAGTGAAATAAGCACTAAAAAGATATTAATTGAAGAGTCTAAAGCTTTAATAAAAAAGTATAGCGAGCAACAAAAAAATGTTAGAAATAACAGGGAGTATAATTCACTTACTAAAGAGGTAGAATTTCAAGAATTGGAAATTCAATTGGCTGAAAAGAACATCAATGAATTTAAAGTTCAAATTGAACAGAAAAAAGAAATTATTGCCGAAACTAAAGAGCGTATCAAAGAGCGTGAAACGCACTTAAAGCATAAAAAAAATGAGCTGGATGCTATTTTGGCCGAAACCGAAAAAGAAGAGCAAGCTTTAATAAAAAAATCTGACGAGTATAAATCTCTAATAGAAGAGCGTTTGATTGCTGCCTACACCAGAATTCGTAAAAATGTGAAAAATGGTCTTGCTGTTGTACCGATTGAAAGAGGTGCT
>CAXMOQ010000020.1:0-27060 GCA_964195015.1 uncultured Flavobacteriaceae bacterium
TTTGTATCGTCTTCATGTTTCCAATGAAAATGAGTATGATTATCTTTTGGTTTAGCAAATACCCAGCCATAGGTTTGGTATTCGATGTCAAAGAATTTCGCCGAATTAAACCAATGTCCCGGTTTATATTCAATCCTATTATCACAAATAGTTTGTGCTACAGTTTCGCCCATCATGCGACCTGTGTACCAAACGGCTTCTATAGGTCTACGATTCCCTATGGATTCGTGTTGTTCAGCGCAATCGCCAATGGCAAACACATCTTTTACGTTGGTTTCTAAAAACCGATTCACTTTTACACCACGTCCGGTTTCAATTTCGGAGTCTTTTGTAAATTCTATATTAGGTGAAACGCCGGCAGTGAGACCAACAACATCACAATCGATTATTTCTCCTGTTTCGTCTATAATAACTCCTTTTGCTCTTCCATTATCATCAGATATAATTTCTTTTAGGTTAACGCCAAGTCTTAAATCGATATGGTGATTTTTAATATGTCGGTTAAGCATTTGGCTCTCGCCTTCCGGTAAGACAATATCCCAAAAACTTTTTTCTCTAACCAAAAACGTAACAGGAATATTACGAGTGCTTAGCATTTCTGCAAGTTCGATGCCTATTAATCCACCGCCGACAATTACGGCACGTTTACATACTTGGTTATTTGGAGCAAATTCTTCTAATTTGTCTAAATCCTGTTTGCTGTATAGACCTTGAACACCTTTTAAATCTTGTCCTGGCCATCCAAATTTATTGGATTTACTACCGGTAGCAATAATGAGCTTATCATATTGCAAGGTATCGCCTTCGGCGAAATAAAGTGTTTTAGATTTTGTCTCAATGGAATTTACAAAACCTTTTTTTAGGTTGATTTTATTTTTCTCCCAAAACCAATTTTCGTAAGGTTGTGTGTGCTCAAACTTCATGTGTCCCATGTACACATACATTAATGCAGTACGGGAAAAGAAATAATTGGTTTCTGCTGAAACGATGGTTATCTTTTTTTTGGAAAGTTTTCTAATATGTCTCGCGGCTGTAACTCCAGAAATGCCGTTACCTATTATAACAATGTGCTCCATATTTTTGATAGTTGTTGCATGTTATGTCGAACATTATGTTAAAAGCTTAATGTTGTAAATTCAGTTTGCTTAAATTTAAGCATAATTAATGATGATGAAACAAATACTATATTTTAGTCTGTTAATTTTTTTAATGTCTTGTGTAGGTTCAAAAGATGTGCTTAAAAAAATAAATGGCATTAGTTATGTAGCTTCAAATGAAGAAATTGCGGAAAGTGATGTCACTCCAATAGTGTATTTGCACGCTAATTATGTGGCGATAATGCCCTACGGTTTTGTTAAAAATTTGGATGCTCCAGACATAGTTTATAATTCCAAAAAACAATGGTATGGTGAAACCTTAGTAGGAGCAAAGCAATATATTCAAACATTGCAGCAACAAAATGTTAATATTATGCTGAAGCCACAAATCTGGGTTTGGAGAGGTAAATATACAGGGGACATAGAGATGAATAGCCAAACAGATTGGAAGACATTAGAAGTTTCATATTCAAAATTTATTTTAGAATATGCGCAATTGGCTCAAGATAAGGATATAGAAATATTTTGTATTGGAACAGAGTTAGAGCAGTTTATAACGCAGAGGCCAGAATATTGGATAGGTTTGATTCACAAAATTAAAAGTATATATAGAGGAAAACTTACTTATGCTGCTAATTGGGATGAGTTTAAACATACGCCTTTTTGGGAAGAAATGGATTTTATAGGCGTTGATGCATACTTTCCTATAAGCTATAGTAAAACACCAAGCGTAGAAGATTGTAGAATAGGGTGGAAGAAGCATAAACTTTTAATGCAGCATGTTTCGAAAACATTAAACAAGCCTATTTTGTTTACCGAATATGGTTATCGCAGTGTGAATTTTACAGCTAAAGAACCATGGAAGTCTGAAAGAAATATGACCGAAGTTAATTTAATTGGACAAGCAAATGCTTTAGGAGCCTTATATGATGAGTTTTGGAAGGAAGATTGGTTTGCAGGTGGTTTCCTTTGGAAATGGCATCATAATTATGATGAGACTAAAGATAAAAATAATTCAAGATTTACGCCACAAAATAAACCGGCCGAAGATATTATTAGAGCGGTTTATTTGAATAATTAAGCAATATTTTTTTTATAATAACGATGTAAATCTTCAGCTGAAGCACCAAACCATTTTTTCACATAAATAGTCCAGAAGTGGTATTGTAATTTCCAGACACCATTTTTTTTATAACACCTACACGAAGAAATTAGCCATTCTTGTATTATAACAAATTGTTTACGGGCATAGAGTTTATTAATAAGATCGTTATCTTCATAAATCGTAAAACGCTCATCAAAATCACCTAAATCATCAAATAGTTTTTTTGTGATAAACTGACTTTGATCACCGCCACGACAGGCTCGCCAAGAAAACTGTGTTAACCAACCCGCGAGTTGTAACCACCAATGGGAGCTGTCAAATTTCATTTTAAAACATCCTGCTTTATTGCCTTTTTTAACTTCATTAATTATTAATTGGTCAAAGTTTGGGGGGGGAAAGGAATCGGCATGTAAAAAATAAAGAATAGTTCCAGTAGCATGTTTTGCGCCGAGATTCATTTGCTTTGCGCGCCCTTTGGGAGAATTTAAAAGCAGGATGTCTGGTCGAGTACAGTCCAGACCTATGTGTGATTTCATGGTTATGAAAAAATTTATAATATCATTCGAACCATCAGTACTACCGCCATCAACAATTAAGATTTCAATATTATTTTTTGAAGAGGTATTTGCAAGAAGGTGTTCGAGCAATTTGCCAATATACGCTTCTTCGTTTAGTATCGGAATAATGATGGATAATTTGTTACTCATTCAAATTCCAATTATAGTCTTTAAAACTCTTTTTAGCATTGGCGGAAATCGTAATTTCTGAATATTGATTTAAAAAATAAATTAAAGTTCCGTTTTCAGTAAAATCTTTAGCAAACCATTTGAATATTTTTGAAAGTTCTATGTTGCTTTCTGAAAGATTATTACGCTCTGAATTTGCCAAAAAATCTCGTGTTGCCTTAGTAAGCTGTGTCTCTAAATGAGATGCAGTAAAAGCATCGTTCAATAATTTCGGACAGGAATACGATGCGCAAACAATAGCAAAATGAATACGAGGTTCATTCATTTTTCGTAAAATATTGTGTTCTATATGATTTAGCGAAAGGAACTCGCCACCAATTTGAATAAATTTTTCATCCCAAGGTTGATGAATGTCTTTTATACTTTTTATTGGGTAATTATCAATTATTAGTTTAATGGTAAATGCATTGTAGGCATTGATCCAATAGGCCAATGTTTCATTTTTAGTCCAATCGGCATTGGGTTGCGTGGTTTTAAACGCATTCAAATATGATGTTAAATCGGTTTCATTTGCTTTTATAGCTTTATAATCTACTTGTCCTTGTTCGCTTACATGAGCTCGAAGAATAGCATCCCAACGCGCATGATCAAAATGCTGTGCACGCAAAGTGGCAGTAGTGAATATAAAAGCGAATATTAATGTTAATGGTGCATATTTCATTTTAAGGTGCAGTTTCTATTCATGAGATTCCCGTTTTTCCGAGAATGCAGGATATAGTTCCTGACTCAAAAAATCTGTTGGGAACGTTTCGTCACCTTCAAACCCAAGCTCTATATCTCGTCCGCTATGCGGAATATAATTGGTTTTAAACAGGTAATCCCAAATGCTTAAAGTGAGTCCGTAGTTAACACCATACCTTACAGGAAGTTGTTTGCTGTGATGCCAAATATGCATTTTAGGATTGTTGAGAATATACTTTAAAATGCCATAATCCCAACCCAAATTAGCATGGTTCAAATGCCCAATTATAATACTGAAAAAATAGACAATAGCGACATCTTGAGCATCAAAACCACCAATAATGGCTAATGGAATATAAAGCAAAGATTTATACACTACAGGCTCCATCCAATGATAACGTAAATGCGCTGCAAATCCCATTTGTTTTACACTATGATGGACTTTGTGAAAGTTCCAGAGAAATGGGACATGATGGAGCAACCTGTGTGTATTCCATTGCACAAAATCTGAAACAATGAAAAAGGTGAATAATCCCAACCATTTTGGGAAATTGTCGACATCAAAAAGCTGGAAACTGGAAACGGATAACCCAACCGTTTTTAAAATATCGTTAAAAAATTCTGCCACGGTATTAGACAATGCTATGAGCACAATCAAATTCAGAAGAAAAAAATTAAAGAACATATAAAATGTGTCTAACCAAAAATCTTTTCTAAAAATAGATTGCTCTTTACGCCAAGGGAAAGCAATTTCTAGTATCCACACCAAAATGGAAATAGCAATTAAGCCATAAAAATAATTGTCCCAATGATTAATTGAAATAATCTCGTTTTTAAGGTAATTCCAATATCCTGAATAGGAGTTTTTAATGATGTCGATGTATTTTTCCATATAAAAAATAAAGACCTTTCAGAGATTTACTGAAAGGTCTAATTTACAAAATTTTGTTTGCTAATTAACAACAGCCTCCACCATCATAGTGATAGGTTGATTCGCTAATAAAAATATCATTTCTATTTAAATTTGCCAAAGCATTTGCCGTTTTATCACAAATGGCTAATGGCTGATTTTTAAGTAATATATGTCCAGCCTTATCATCTAAATAATCATCGTCGCCAAAATAAATAGCAGCTTTACCTGTGAAAACACACGGACCATCTGCTGGCATTGGGTCTTTTATAGCTGCAACTTCAATGGATTCAATGTAGATTAACTCATCGGTATTGTAATGTTTAGAATCGAGAACACGATATGGTTTGCGTGCACGAATTTCGATGGTTCCAAATCCTGCATCGGTTAACATTTTTACATAATCTGCAATTGGTAAGCTGCCACTTAAACATAAGGCTCGAAGTCTGTCGTCGTTACGCAAGGCTTCATTCATTGGTTGCTCACAAGTAGGATCGCTCATGACCAATCGTCCCTGTGGTTTTAAAACGCGATACATTTCTGCGATCGCTTTTTTAAGATCATCAGCTTTAAAAATATTGAAGAGGCAATTTTGAGCTGCAACATCAATACTGTTATCTTCAACCGGAAGATGCATGGCATCTCCCTTTTTTAGTTCTACAAAGTCGCTTTTAAACCAAGGGTTTTGAACTTCAGCTTCCATAAAATTCCTGCGAGATGCTTCTAACATTTCATCGACCACATCAACACCAATAACGCCTCCTTTTTGACGATTAAAATAGGCGAATTGAAGAAGCTCCATGCCGCCGCCAACACCAACATACAGCATTTTTGGGTTATTGGCCAAGTCACGGGCGTGTACAGTACTTCCACAACCGTAATTCATTTCTTGCATAATCTTTGGGATCTTTAATCCTGGTAATTCCCAAATCGGATTTGTAGTACAGCATAATCCAACATCAGGTGTTAAGGCTGCTTCTTTATATACATTGTGAGTTGTTTCTAAATAGCTCATAAATTAATTTTAGATATTAGACCGCTTCGCTATTAGATGCTAAACGAATTTTTATTTAAACTTTGAATTATTGCAAACTGCGACTGAATACTGTTAACTCTTTCATAGTGATTTAATCAATTCTTTAAACAAAGTGATCATATCCGGTTCTGCCTTTGCAGCCATCGCAATAATCTCTGCAATGTTAACAGGTTTCAGATTATCTGGGTCGCACTCATCGGTTAAAACTGACACCGCCGCCGCTTTTAAATTTAAATGATTGGCAACAATTATTTCCGGTACGGTACTCATGCCAACAGCATCTGCACCAATAATGTTTAACATGCGATATTCTGCACGCGTTTCTAGTTGAGGCCCAACAACGCTTGCGTAAACGCCTTTATGAAGTTTGATATTATTCTCTTTTGCGATGGACTCTATTTTCATATTTATATCATTATCATAAGGTGCGCTCATATCTGTAAAACGTTCGCCTAAATGTTCAACACCCTTAAACGCTAAAGGCGAACTTCCTTGAAGATTAATATGGTCTTCAATTAGCATGAGTTCTCCTTTTTTATAATTTAGGTTAATGGCTCCGGCAGCATTTGAGACCAACAGGGTTTTAATGCCTAGCTTCTCCATAATGCGCACTGGATATGTCACATCTTGAAGAGAATAACCTTCGTATAGATGGAAACGACCTTGCATGACAACAACTTTCTTTCCAGCCAAATTTCCGTAAATAAGTTTCCCTTTATGAAACTCAACCGTTGCGGTTGGAAAATTCGGGATTTGATTATAGCTTACTTCCTTAATGATGTCCATTTCATCAATGAGTTGCCCTAAACCTGTGCCCAGAATAATCCCGATTTCCGGATTATCGAAACCTTTATTTTGAAGGTATTTCGTGGTTTCATTTATATATTTAAGCATTCTTTATTAACTGTTTTAATTCTGAAATGTTTTTAATATCATCATAGGTATCGATATCATTTAATTCCTCCAACAAATGTACATTTATATGTTTTATATCTTGTAAAGTATCTCGAAGTACCGTTGAGGTTCCCCAAACTTTGTTTGAAAAAACTTGTCGATGTAAGGTCTTCGTTCCTAATAAATAGTATCCGCCATCTTGAGCCGGTCCAATAACAGCATCATTCTTATCTAATTGATTGAAGGCATCTTTAAGATGTTTAGGTTGTAAATCAAACAAATCGCTACCAACGATGACAACTTTTTTATAATTATTATTGAAAGCTTCCGTAAATGCATTGAGCATCCGTTTACCTAAATCATGACCTTTTTGTTGATGCTTTTGATAGATTGAATTATCCCAAAGATCATTGTCTCTGAGTTTTATTGAATAATAAACTGCTTTATCGCAATTAATATTTCTGATGGTTTCTTCGGTGTGATTTAAAAGAAGTTCATAGATTTTTAATGCAGATGCATCTCCAATGGTTTTAGCGAGTCGTGTTTTTACTTTGCCGAGCTCTGGGTTTCTTGTGAAAATTATGATGAGGTCTTTTTCTTTTGCCACGAATGCACTAATGTTTTATTAAATGGAACGCTGATAACGCTGATTTTTTATGACTCCAAATGATTTGATCCTTTGTAAGCTGCTCAATCTGCGTTCTACTATTGTTTCTTGAAAATAGAAGCTATATAATCTAAAAATGTAAATCAAAAATCGTTAATCGTAACTATTAAATTACATTGCCTTGGCAACTGCTCCCAGCTCCGGCAGTACAACCGTAGCAATGTTGCGAAACAATAATATTTCTGTTTTGAAGCAGCTCTTCGTTGTATTCGCTAATATGTTTCACTTTACTAGCTACTTTTAAACCTAACATCTGATTAAAATCGCAATCATACAACCAACCATCCCAACTCACAGAAATAGTATTGGTACACATGACGTTTTGTACAGCGGTGGGATTATAAGCTTCAACTAATGAATACATATAATCTTCGTAATTTTCTGAAGCAATCAGATAATCTAGAAACCTGCTAATTGGAAGATTAGTAATGGCGAATAAGTTATGAAACTGAATATTGAAATCTTGTAATAATGCCTTTTTAAAATCCTTTTCCATCGATGTCTGATCTCCCGGTAAAAAAGCACCTGAAGGATTATAAACCAGATCTAATTTTAAGTTGCTGTCCGGCATGCCGTAACCAATCGCATTCAGATCTTGTAAAGCTTTTATAGATTGATCAAAAACGCCTTCGCCGCGCTGTTTATCTGTTTTTCCGCGGGTCCAATGTGGCATAGAACTTACGACATGAACATTGTGTTTTTTAAAAAATTCCGGTAAATCGTGATACTTTTTATTTGCTCTGATAATGGTTAAGTTAGAACGTACAATAAAATCTTTAATACCTCCTTTTGAAGCTTCTTCGACAAACCATCTAAAATCCGGATTCATTTCTGGTGCGCCTCCTGTTAAATCTAAAGTATGTGCCTCGGTTTTTTTAATCACTTCCAGACATTGCTGCATGGTCTCTTTAGTCATGATTTCTTTTCGGTCCGGACCGGCATCAACATGACAATGGTTACATACTTGATTGCACATATAACCAAGGTTTATTTGCAGTATTTCAAGTTTTTTTGGACGAAGCGGAAATTGCCCGATTTCAGTAATTTTATCCTTGAATTTTGGAAGTTCTCCATTTTGGAAAATTCCGTTGGATAAAATTTCTAGCTGTCTATTGCTATTCGCTAATGCGCTTTGTTTTTTATGTAAGGATTGTATTGCCATATTTGGTTTTATATTGACGAATTACGATTTGGGAATGAATCAAAAACCGTAAATCGTTTTTACATTTCTAATTTATTCACTTTATTCATCATTTGTACACCATGAACAAGCGTTGCGCCACTTTTTATAGCGGCACCAACATGAATGGCTTCCATCATTTCTTCTTTGGTAATGCCACGCTGTAACCCATCTATGGTATAGGCATCAATACAATATGGGCATTGTTCCGTATGCGAAACGGCTAAAGCTATTAACGATTTTTCGCGAGCCGTTAATGCGCCTTCTTCAAACACTTTGTTATAATACTCGAAGAATTTTGAGCCTAATTCTTCACTCCATTCGGTGATATTTCCAAACTTCCTTAAATCGGCCGGATCATAATATGTTTTAGACATGTATTGTAATTTAAAAGTTAGGATCTAACACTCTTGCATTAGTTCGGAAAATATACAAAAGATTACAGTTAAATTGTAATAATCCAATATAGTATTATTAAAACCTAGTTCAAGTTAAAAAAATCCTATTTTTATCTTTATTTTGAGCTTTATGCTAAACTGGATTGAATTATTAAATGACTTTAAAAAGAAACAAGAAGCCGTCGCTTTAGTCACAGTGTCTAAATGCCTCGGGTCAACACCTTGTATAGTTGGGTCCAGAATGATTGTTACTAACGAAGGCGAAATTCATGGCACCATTGGTGGCGGAAAATTAGAATTTAAAGCCATAGATGAGGCGATAATCGCCATTAAAGAGAATAAAATCATTGAAACCACATATACGTTAGGACCGGAATTTGAGCAATGTTGTGGCGGAAAAGTTGAACTGATTATAGAACCTATGAATCAATCACCAGAACTTTTTTTATTTGGAGCAGGACATATTGGTGTCGAAATATGTCGAATATTAAAAGACACTCCTTTTCAAGTTAATCTCATAGATTCCAGAAAGGATTGGTTAACTAATCTTGAATTTGATAACCATGTTAAAAAATGTGAGGTAAGGGAAGACGATTTTAAAACGTTTAAAGATGCTGTGCGTTGGAGAAATAACTGTTATGTGTTAGTTATGACACATGATCATGCCATCGATTTTGATATTATTGCGATGGCTTTACAAAATGAAACTAAATTCATTGGACTAATAGGCAGTAAGACCAAACGCGTACGATTCAACAATATGCTTATAAGTGAATTGTCCATTAAAGAAGGTATGAATAATGTGGTTTGTCCAATTGGATTAAAACTTGGTGGCAATACGCCAAAAGAAATAGCGATTAGTGTGGTGGCGCAATTATTACAAGTACATTATAATTCCCGCGATTTATGCTGAACTTGTTTCAGTATGGCAGGAATCTTAATAATTGAAACTAATTTTTTTCTACGTCATTGCGAACGCAGTGAAGCAATCTGTTTGTTTTGAGATTATAATAATGAGATTGCCACGTCGCTATGCGCCTCACAATGACAAAACGGACTATTTAAGTTTTGCACGCCTATCCTTCAATATTTTAGCAAACGAACGTGTTCTGATTTCGTCTAGTGTCAAACCAGTTGCTAATACTTCATCAATTGTAATGGCACCACTATTTAATGCTTTAAGAAAATAATTCAGCAGGCCTTGACCTGTTGCTGCATCATCAAAAGTATCACCAATGAGCGTTGCTTGTGCAGCTTTTTCAACAAAGGTTTTTAATCGGATTACAGCATCATCATAACTTTCTAAAAAGAAAGCATAAACGGCTGTGTAACGCATTGGCAATTGCGCCGGATTTAGATCCCAACCTTGATATAAACCTTTATAAAGCGAATGGCGAATATGCTCGAAACCTTTTAACCAAGCTCTGTGTACGACCTCTTTGTTTTCTTGTTCTTGAACTTCGGTTAAATCACCACGATGCGGTCCGATTGGCATGGTGTTCGTTGCTCCATCGGATAGCCAAATGCCTGTATGAGCCAATGCTACTTTGGTTGTATAATGTGCAAAATCACACACATCATGATCCATTTCCTGGTATCTTGCCGTAATGTTGTTGGAGGCTGTATAATCGTAAGTTCCAAAATGTGTCGCAATGCAACGCCCTTTGCTTGCCAAGATAAATCGGTATAACGGATTAGTGCCATGGTGATCCATAATGGATTGCGTGGTTTCTACCATCATTTCCATTTTTAACTTGCTACTTTCCAGATTGAATGCTTGTTCTATCACTTCAAAAAAGGATACCAAAGCTATAATTTGCTCCGGAATGGTCACTTTTGGGAGCATGACCACAAAATTTTCAGGCAGCTTTCCGTTAGTTTCCGTGAGTAATGTTGTTAAAAATAAGTCAAGTGTGCGTTGTCCGCGTTCTTTCAGTTCTTCGGTAAAGGGTTTTATGCGAATACCAATAAAAGGAGAAAGTGTATTGTCTTCCATGCCTTTTGCGACTTCTTTAGCAGCAAAAATGGCCGTATCGTCTTCTTCTTTATCAGAACGATTTCCGAAGCCATCTTCAAAATCGATCCTGAAGTCTTCGACGCCTTCACGTTGTAGTTTAGCAATGACTTTTTGGTAAATATTATATGAGAATCCAGCGCGATGCAGTTTTAAATCTTGATTTGAAAGTGATTTTAATTTATCTGAAAGTGCTTGTTGCTCTTTTTCATTATTCGGCAGTGTATCGCTTCCTTTTAACCGAAAGGCTTTCCCAAACTCCACAAAATTAGAAGCGTAATGCAATAAGGATTTTAAAGCCACATTGCCCAAAACTTGTGTTGTATTCGATTTGAACAGGTTGGCGCCACCGTAAACCGTGTGAATGGGTTGTCTATCTTCGCGATCGCCTCTATATATTTTGTTAAAGGTAAGATTAGCCGTTTTTAAATTATTAAAAATGCTTGTTTTTTTATCTTCAGAAATGCTTAAATTCATGATCTTGGTGTTTTTATTTAAACGTCATTGCGAGGGCATAAGACGTGGCAATCTGTATGTTTTGAACTTCAATTTGAAAGATTACTTCGTCATTTCATTCCTCGGAATGACGACATATTTCTAGCTGCCTCTATACGTCGAATACCCAAACGGATTTAATAATAACGGAATATGATAATGACTATCGTCAGTTACTTCAAATTGAATGGATACTTCCGGATAAAACCCTTTTTGATTGTTGTTCTTGTAATAGTTTGCCGTGTTGAATGTCATGGTATAAACCCCAGGAATTAATAATTGTCCGGCAGCTAATACATCCGAAATTCTACCATCATTATTGGTAATGCCAACACTTATAGGTTTCCATTGGTTGCCTCGTAATCCTTTTAAAGTAATAAGCATATTTTTTGCTGGTGTTCCAATAGATGTGTCCAGCGCATGTGTTGTAATATGACTACTTAAATTGGCTTTTTCAGATAGACCTTCAATGAGTTTTGCCAATCGAATAACCGTGATTTTATGTTGCTCGTTCATGGCAACGTAAATCTCATCTTCTTTTTCATGTTGTAATCTTGCGTTAACAATAGCCAACATTTCTTTTGCAGATTTCCCGCTGGCACTCACTATAAAAATATAACCAAAGTTATCTTCATATAAATTATTTGCTTTTGATAAAGCTTCAATAGTTTCAAGATTAGCTTCAGAAACTTTGTTTTGCTCATTACTTGCCCAATCGGCAGTATGCGCGAATTTTTCTTTTAGGTTTTCTACATTGCCAATTTTTGGATGCCCTTTAAATGCTTCTTTAAAATCTTCGCTTGAACAATCGTTATACCAAACAGAAGCTGCTCTTTTAATAA
Organism: uncultured Flavobacteriaceae bacterium; assembly: GCA_964195015.1. GTDB lineage: Bacteria > Bacteroidota > Bacteroidia > Flavobacteriales > Flavobacteriaceae > CAXMOQ01. Next base: position 12,066 of record CAXMOQ010000020.1, read on the forward strand.
GTTCTTCTTCTGAAGAAAAAGATCTGCTTTCTAGCATTTTGGAGATCCAAGTTTTAGAGGCGCAACATTTTTCTAAACTATTGCTTAATTCCTCTTTAGATAAATTATTAAATTCTTTAAATGTCATAATTCTTGTGTGTTGGAACGCTGATGACACAGATATTTTATGATTTCTGCAGATTTAATTTGAAAATATCAGCGAAAACCTACTTAATCAGCGTCATCAGCGTTCTATTTTTTATTTTGGCGCACCTTGATTTATCCAACAATTAATCATATCGCGTTCTTCTTGTGTCATTTCGGTTTGGTTATTGTTAAATGGCATGTTCTTACTTACTACAACACGCAGAAATATGTTATCTCTTAAATTATAGATATGTTCTGGTGTGTCATACTTTACACCATTTGGCGGCACTTTCCAAACGGCATCTGTTGGATTTGACGAATGGCATGTTGTACATCGATTATTAATTACGGTTATGACCTCTTCAACAGAAACCAATTCTTTACAGTTTTCGTATTTTGGTTTTGCAGGTGCAGTCATTAACGCAACACCCAATAAAAGTAACACAGAAATTGGCATTACCCAAACAGAAAGCTGTTCTTTTTCACGTAAATTCAAATAGTGCTTGATGCCAGCACTTCCAATCGTAATACCTATAAGGACTATCCATTGATAAGTATTTCCGAAGGTACTCGGAAAGTGGTTGCTTATCATAACAAACAGCACAGGAAGTGTAAAATAGTTGTTGGTGTATGATCTTAAAAAAGCTGCTTTACCATCTTCAGGATTAGGCGCCAATCCTTTCTGTGCAGCCTTTACCATACGTTTTTGCCCGGGAATAATCACAAAAAACACATTGGCTGCCATTAAGGTTCCCAGCATTGCACCAAAGTGAATATAGGCTGCTCTTCCGCTAAAAACCTGACAATAGAACCAAGCAAAAAAGAATACCAATGCTGTTATGGCCACGGTAAAAATAACTTTATTATCGCTTAATTTTTTACAGATTTGATCGTAAGCAATCCAACCAACAATCAATGAAACCACGCTAATAGCAATTGCCGAAAGCGGTTGTAGTTCTAAAACTTCTGGATCTATTAAAAAGGATTTTGCATTGAAATAGTAAACGATAGCGAGCAAACAAAACCCTGAAAGCCAAGTGAAGTAAGCTTCATATTTAAACCAATGTAAATCTTTAGGAATCTTTTTAGGAGCGAGTTTATATTTTTCCAAATAGTAAAATCCACCACCATGAACCGCCCAGAGATTTCCAGCTAATTCATCTCTAACATCTTTCGTTCGGTTTAGAGCATTCTCTAAAAACACAAAGTAGAAAGAAGCGCCAATCCAGGCAATGCCAAAGGTAATATGCATCAATCGGACAACTAAATTGAGCCATTCGAAAAAGTGACTTTCCCAGATAGAGCCTTTTAAGAACATATATACGATGGCAATACCGCCAACACTGGCGATTACGATAAAAGCATAAAACCAATTCTGTGAAGTTTGCAGGGTTTCAACTTTATCATCGTCGTCTTCCGATTTATAAAATTTTATTAAATGATGTATTTTATATGTTGCAATAACGATTATTGTGAAAATAATGAGCCACGCAATAAGTACAAAAATTTTAATCATTCAGTTTATTTTATAGTTCCAAGAATACGCAATCTGCTAATGCCGCCATCAGGATATATTTTTAGTTTAACGTGAGTTATTGGTAGTTCGTTGTTTAAAATTTCACTTTCAAAATGATGTTCCTTGTCTGCTTCCAATTTTTGTTGAAGTAGGAGTGAAGTCCACTCATGTGAGTCGTTTAGAACGGTATCATCATTATCGCAAGAGCAGGCGTCGATAGCACAGAAATCGGGATAGTTGCCTTTAAAATGTTTGGTGTCCACAATGATTTTTTGCACTAATCCAGGATGCCCAAGTCGAAGTATAACATAATCGACATTGTTCGGCGTTCGGTTGCGTTTGGTTTCCCAACCATCACCCATATTTTTTCCTTTTGTGGGAGAAATAAGATTGCCCATCTCACTAAAAAACATATCGTTACAATGGAGCGCTTTTCCGCAGTTATTCACTAAAGCAAGGTCGATGAGTTCTTCTGAATTGACACGATTCCAATCCTTAAAAACTTCGCCATACACTCTAAAACGGGCCACGCCACCATCGGGATAAATATGTAGGCGAACATGTGTGTATATTTTATCTGAATTGATTTCAAAAAAATGCTGACTTCCGGGTTCTAAAGGCGATTTTAGTAAAACTTCGTCCCAATCCAATTCATCGGCCTTACTCCAATACAAATTGGCGTTGCCCAAATTAATAGCTTCAACTGAAGCAAAAGGCGGATGGTTTCCAAGAAAATGATTGGTATCAATATCGAAGCCTTTTATTTTGCCTTCGGCACCTAATTTGATAATAGCCCAATCATGGCCTTCCGTACGTTTGCGTCTCGATTCCCAACCGTCCATCCATTTGCCGTGGTCGGTGTATTTGTCCGGAATAAAAATACCGCGACCTTCCTTGATAAGGTTTTCTTTTTCGGCAAAAAAATCGTCGGTACAGTAAATTACCTGTCCTCCAATTTTCTCGGAGGCGAGATCAATATATGTTTTGAGCTTATCTTCTATCATGTGTGTTTTTTAAATGAATAATTTGTCTTTCCCGCGAATGCGGGAATCCAGAAAAGATTAATTAAACCAATCTTCTGCTAAATCATTCCAATTTTTGTTTGTTCTTCAATTAATTTAATTTTCCATTCTCTATCGCATTTCTTTAATTGTTTTTTTCTTTTTATGGCATCTTTAATATGACTATAAACTTCAAAATAAACCAAATAAGTGATATCGTATTTACTTGTAAAACCTTTAGTTATTTTCTTTTTATGTTCAAAAATTCTTCGTTCTAAATCATATGTGACGCCAATGTATAATGTGCCATTCTTTTTACTTGCTAAAAGGTAAACATCATATTTTGTTTGTTAATCATTGTCTTTTAGCAATAATTTACCAACAGTTAATGTATTTAACTCACTATTTTTAACTACATGAACCCCATTAACAAATGTATGAATTACTTTTCCAAAAAGGGTTTGGCCCAAATAAGGTGTCGCTTTGTGCTTGTGGTGAATGATTTCTTCTGTAATTGTAAATTCTTGATTGTCGTCCCAAACGGTTATGTCAGCATCGAATCCTTCTTGTAATTTTCCTTTCTGATACTCTAATCCTAAAAATTTTGCAGGATTTTTTGTGAGCAAACAAATTAATTTTTCAAGTGCTAATCCTCTTTGCTGCCCTTCGGAATATAATAAAGGAAGCGTAAATTGTAATCCTGAAATGCCACCCCAAGCTTTAAAAAAATCACCTTGCTCCAATTGTTTTCGTTCTGGTGGGGCAGGTGAATGGTCTGATGATAAAAAGTTGAAACCATTATTTAAAAGATAGTCCCAAAGTAAATCGTTATTCGCTTTTTCTCTAATTGGAGGTGCACATTTATAAATAGGAGAAGCGTCTGGAATGTCTTCTGCATTAAAAAATAAATAATGCGCACAAGTTTCAACGGTGAGTTTGTCTGTAATCTGTTTACGTTGATTGATGCGTTCAATTCCTTCAGAAGTCGATAAATGTACAATATGGACTTTAATATCGAACTTTTTTTGAATGTCTAAAGCCAAATCAATCGCATTGGTTTCCCAATGTTGAGGCCTGGAATGTAAATACTCTTGGTAGCTTTTTGGGTTTTCAACTTTAGGAACATTAGTGTCACTCAACTCACAGTGTAAGAGTAAAGGAATATTGTATTTTTTTAGAATAGGAGCGATAGCTTCCAGATGTTCTCGTGTAACCTTAGGGAATTCGTCAATCCCGGAATGCGTTAAAAACCCTTTGATACCAAAAACACCAGATTTTATTAAAGCTTCGATATCGTTTGCATTGATTGGAATGATGCCTCCGTAAAATCCGCAATTCACATGTAATTTATTTGCTGAAGCTTGTTGTTTTATTTTAAATGCTTTAGCTGTTGTTGTAACTGGAGATGCATTCAATGGCATCTCGATAAGTGTTGTAATACCTCCAATAGCTGCTGCTTTTGTAGCTGTATCAAAGCCTTCCCAATCTGTTCTTCCCGGTTCGTTAATATGTACATGAGCATCGATGATTCCGGGCATGACTATCAAATCGGCGTAGTCTAAAATCGGTTTATTTTCAACTTCATGGTATCCTTCATAAATATTGTAGATCGTATCGCTTTTAATATGTATTGTTGCTTCTTTAAAAAAGTTGATAAGAAAGCAACGTTTACTATATATTAAAAATTCTGTCATAAATTAATTTCGATTATGCAATATCAGATTTAAGTAAACAATAAATTTCACTATCCAAGAAACGACCATCAAATAAATAATTTTCACGAAAATATGCCTCTTGTTTAAATCCTACATTTAACAGTAATTGCTTCGAATTTTTATTATCAGGATTTACATTTGCCTCGAGACTATGCAGATTCAGATCGTTAAAGGCATAATGAACCAATGTGGTTATGGTTTCTTTCATATAACCTTTCCCCCAATATCTAGGATCTAAAACATATCCTATTTCACCTCTTGAATTATCTTTGTCTAATCGCCATATTCCAAAATCACCAATTAGTGTATTTGTAATCTTATCAACAATAGCCCAAGTTATTCCTTTTTGCTCATTAAATGTTGTTTGAATACGGGAGATTCTTTTTTCTGAATCTTTAATAGTTTGCGGAGCAACAGTATCTATGTATCTTGAAACTTTTTTATCAGTTCTAATAGACAAAATATAAGAAGCATCATCTTTTCTTAATTGTCTAAATAGAAGTCTTTTACTTTCTATTTCTGGAAATTTATTAAAAATTGCCTCATTTAATTTTATACTCATTATATTCTCATCAAATATTACTGCTCATATAAACCCATCAATACTTTTTCTGGAGTCATTGGAGCATGAAACTTTAGTTCATAATTTTTGTTGAAAGCTTTAATGGCATTTTGAATTGCAAAATATGCACCAATACCATACATTAAAGGCGGTTCGCCAACAGCCTTCGATTTTAAAATTGCCATGTCGTTTCCTTGAGTTTCTAATGGCACAACATCAATAGTTTTAGCAATCGAAAATATATCTGGGACTTTATAGGTTGATAGTGCATTAGATTGGAGTCTGCCATCTTTGCCATAAGCAATTTCTTCCATGGTCATCCAACCAACGCCTTGCGCTAATGCACCTTCAACTTGCCCGAGATCTATACCTTTACTCATGCTTTTTCCGTAGTCGTGTACTATTTTAATTTCATCAAAAACATACGTACCTCGTGTACAATCTACGGTTGTGGTAATAATCGCTGTTCCATATACATGATAGGCGAAAGGATGTCCTTTTTCTTTTGTCTTATCAAAATGAATTACCGGCGTTGCATAGTGTGCATTTTCAGTTAATGCCACACGTTTTAACATGGCTTTACCGATGAGTTCATTCCAAGATAAATCAGTTTTTTTATGATTTATATGAATAACTTCATCTATAATTTCAACAGAATTTGCTTCAACATAGTGTTCTTCTGAAACAACTTCTTTCAATCGCTCCAGAAGGATATTACAAGCTTTTAAAACCGCTTTTCCGTTTAGGTCTGCCGTGGAACTTGCGGCTGAAGGCGATGTGTTTGCCACACGCGTTGTATTTGTAGTTTCAATCTTTACTTTTTTGTTATTGATTGAAAATACTTGTGCCGCTATTTGAAGTATTTTAGTGTTGACGCCTTGCCCCATTTCTACTGCTGCGGTACTGATACCAACACTACCATCCTGATAAATATGAACCAATGCGCGCGCATGATTCATGGGTGTGTTGGTAAATGAAATGCCAAATGCTATCGGCATTACAGCTAGCCCTTTTTTGAAATCGGAATGCGAATTATTAAAATCTTCGACCTCTTGTTCGAGCGTATCTATATTATAGATCGATTTGGCCGAATTCCAGGAATTTCTAGCTTCAACTTGAGTTGCAATCTGACCATAGGAAAACTCATCGTTTTCATTTAAAAGATTTGCTTCCTGAATTTTTCTTGAGGACACGCCAATTTCCGAAGCTGCTTTGGCAATAGCGGATTCTATAACGAACATACCTTGTGGCCCACCAAAACCACGGAAGGCTGTATTAGGAGGCAGATTTGTTTTACAACTTAAAACTGTTGTTTTTACGTGTGGTACAAAATAACTATTAGTAGCATGAAATAAAGTGCGTTCGGCAATAGCTGGAGATAGATCCGCTGCCGCTCCAGAATTTTGTAAAAACTCGGCTTCGTAAGCCAAAATTTTTAAGTCTTTAGAAAGCCCAATTTTATAGGTGCTTTCGTAAGGATGCCGTTTTCCGGTCATGCGTAAATCGTCATGACGATTTAAAATTAATTTAACCGATTGATTTAAATGATAAGTTGCCAAAGCAGCCATCACAGCCCAAGGTGTTGCTTGGTCTTCTTTACCACCAAAACCACCTCCAAGACGCGTGACATCGACTTCAATTTTGTGCATTGGTACACCTAAAACTCTAGCTGCTGTTCTTTGTACGGCGGTTGGTCCTTGAGTAGATGAGGTGATTTTTATATTACCGTTTTCCAAAGGTTCGGCATAAGCACCTTGCCCTTCAATATAGAGTTGTTCTTGTCCGTTAGAAAATGTTTCACCTTCAAAAACATGGTCACAGTTTTTAAAGGTTTCAGTTGTATTTCCTAAATTAAACGAGCGCGGTGCATTTATAAAGCTACCTTTTGCTTTGGCATCTTTTGCAGTTGTGATGACGGGAAGTTCTTCAATATCAATCGTGATTAATCGTCGTGCTTGTCTTGCAATAAATTCCGATTCAGCAACGATTAAGGCAATGGGCTGTCCCCAGAAATGGACTTCGTTTTCAGCAAATAAAGGCTCGTCTGGAAAAATACCACCAATCTGGTTTTCTCCGGGAATATCTTTATAAGTAAATATACGCTCGACACCTTCAAATTGTTCTGCTTTAGAATAATCAATACTTTTAATTATCCCATGTGCTTTTGGCGCATCAAAAACCACCGCATAAAATGTGCCTTCACGAACATTCACATCATCAACATAAATGGATTCACCACGTACATGCGTATAGGAATCGATGTTCTTTATGCTTTGTTTTAATGCATCTGTATTGGTATGTAATTTGTTTTTATGCATATTGAACAAAATCGTTTAGTGTGAATTGATCTGGGAACATTTCGGTAAAATGAGCAAAAAACAATTGTCTTGCTAGCAAGCGCTTATAATCTCTAGATCCGCGAACATCACTTATTGGAGATATCTCGCTTTGAAGTATTTCGCTAGCATCTAAAACTAATTGTACACTTAATGTTTTTCCATTCAAAAAAGATGAGGTTTCTTGCAGATATTTCGGGATAGCTGCAACGCCGCCGATGGAAATATGTGCATCAACAACCGTATGATTTTCTAAAGATATATGGCTTGCACTATTCACACTGGCAATGTCTAAATGTGTACGTTTGGACACTTTTTCAAAATTGAAAGACGTGTGTTTAGAAGGCAGTTTAAATACAATGTATTTAATGAGTTCGCCTTCGTGTAAATCGAAAGTTTTGTAACTTTCATAAAAGTCTTTTAAAGGGATAGTTCTTTCGTTTCCATCTTTATTGATGATTGAAATATCGCTGTTTAATGCCAAAAAGAAAATGGTCATATCGCCAATGGGAGAGGCGTTTACAAAATTGCCTCCAAACGAAGCCATATTGCGAATTTGTTCCGATGAAACTAATTTGAGATGTTTTTTCAGGTTTGGAAAATATGAATTCAACACTTTATGATTCCAAAGTTCTGAAACTGTTGTTCCAGCTCCAATAACACAATAATCGTCTTCAATTTTAATTCCTTTTAGGGCATTGTTATGGGCAATGACATGGACATTATTTTCAATTAAATTATCAGCCTGTTGTACATACAAATCAGTTCCGCCAGAAACGAACGTAGTTCCTGATTGCGAAATGCTTTTAATTTGTAGTGCTTTTAGTTTAGTAGGAATGTTTATAAAATATTCGGGAATGAAATTATTTTCGACTAGCCATCCAATGGGCGTTGCATCATTATTAAAATCTAATTTTTCGCATACTTCATTCGCTGCCTTTTCAATCGATTTATAGCCAGTGCATCTGCAAATGTTTCCACTAATTGCATCTAAAGCATGTTCCTGATCTTTCTCATTACCAGATAGTGCAAATCCGGTTAAGGCCACGACAAATCCCGGTGTGCAAAAGCCGCATTGGGTTGCGTAGTTGTCTTTCATGGCGTGTTGCACAGACGTCAGTTTATTTTGAATATTTGTGCCTTCAATAGTCACAATATGTTTGCCGTGTGCATTTCCTAAAGGCCAAATACAGGAAGTGATGCTTTGGTATTCGATAGTATCACCTTCTTTAAGCGTTCCAACTAAAATGGTGCATGCACCACAATCACCTTCACGACAACCTATTTTGGTACCTGTAAGACGCTGCTCATAACGCACAAAATCGAGTAAGGTCATGCCAGCGTTATTGGCTGTTCTAATTGTTTTATTATTAAGGATGAACACTATCATATTTAATTGTAAGTACTTAAAGTAAGTTAAAGTTGTAAGTGCCTTAAGTTATGAATTTAGTTTTCTTTTTAACTTTAGTGCACTTTAAATACTTATAACTTTTGGTTCTGAATAATCATAGGTTCGGAATTTACTTTTAGTCTAAATTTTGTTTGTTGGTATTTCTTTATTGCTAATATTCGGTTTTATCTTCTTTTTTAGACCATTCTTGAAATGGCTTTAAAGCGATATCTCGTGCTAATTGTTCAAAAGGAATACTGCGTTCAGAATAGGGCAGCGGGATTTCTTTATAGATAAATTCATCGTCAAAACCAATATTAGCGGCATCCATTTGATTGCTTCCGTAATACACTTTGTCCAGTCTTGCCCAATAAATAGCACCTAAACACATGGGACAAGGTTCGCATGAGGTGTAAATCTCGCAACCTTCTAATTGAAACGAGTTTAAGTTTTTGCAAGCTTCTCTTATGGCCGTAACTTCGGCGTGCGCTGTTGGATCATTGGTTGAGGTTACTTTATTATTTCCTCGACCAATAACTTCTCCATCTTTAACAATAACGCATCCAAACGGACCACCTTCATTATTATTCATTCCTTTTAAAGCTGTATTCACAGCTTCTTTCATAAATTGTTCTTTGTCGTTCATATTCGTTTTTAGGATTGATAACTTGCCGACTTGATTTTTTTCGAGAAGAAAATATCAAACAAGCTAATATACGATTTTAGAAAAAAATATTTTTTATAAAGAATATGAACTTGAAATTTTATTTTAGCTTTATCATAAATTAAATTAAAGATGGATTATTTTTTAATCATTACGGTACTTGTTTTTTTGGCAGCCTTTTTTGGATACTTGAATGTGCGGATATTAAAACTGCCAAATACTATTGGGTTGATGGTCATTACCATCCTGTTTACACTTGGTGTTTTAGCCTTAAGTTATTTTGACTCCACTTTATTGAATGCCGAAAAGTACATCATTTCTCATATTGATTTTAAAATTGTTCTATTGGACATTATGCTAAGCTTTATGCTCTTTGCCGGTGCATTGCATACCAATTTTGAACAACTAAAAATACAACGCTGGCCTGTGTTGGCTTTTGCAACATTGGGAGTTTTGATCTCTACATTTTTAGTTGGCATCGCTATGTATTATGCTTTACAACTTATAGGTTTCGATATTAAGTTTATTTATTGTTTGTTGTTTGGGGCCTTGATATCGCCAACCGATCCCATTGCGGTTTTGGGAATTTTGAAAAAGGCTGCCGTTCCAAAAAAGCTAGAGGCAAAAATTGTAGGCGAATCATTATTTAATGATGGTGTTGGTGTCGTTGTTTTCCTAACTATTTTTAAGATAGCAGCTTCCGGAACCGACGATATTAATGTTTTAGAAATTGCAGAACTGTTTGGTCAAGAAGTTATTGGAGGCATTGCTCTAGGACTTATTCTTGGTTGGATAACGTACAGACTTATGAAGTCTATTGACGATTATGATATCGAGGTTATTATAACCTTGGCAACGGTCATGGTTGGTACTGCCATTGCGCAAAAATTGCATTTGTCGGCGCCATTGGCTATGGTCACGGCCGGCCTAATTGTTGGGAATAATACGATAAGAAATTCGGCGATGTCTGAAATTACAGAAAGCTATGTCGATAAATTTTGGGAACTTATAGATATTCTTTTAAACACCATATTGTTTGTGTTAATTGGGATGGAATTATTGGTTTTAACGGTCAATTTCGTAGATAATTTTGTTCTTGCAGGATTGATGGCTATTCCTATTATATTAGTTTGCAGATATTTGTCGTTATTACTGCCCATTAATTTTTTTAAGAAAAGACTGGACTTTGTGCCAAAAACGAATTTAATTATGACTTGGGGCGGATTGCGAGGTGGCATTTCTATTGCCTTGGCTTTAGGGTTAACGGCTGAAATGGAACGTGATTTGTTTTTGGTAATCACTTATATTGTTGTGGTATTTTCAATAATTGTGCAAGGATTAACGGTTGGTAAATTGGTAAAAAAAGTGCAGAAAAAATAGAACAATATTAATAGATTATTAACGATTGTACTACCACAACATTCATTGAATAGCTCCTCCTCAAATTAAACACAAAAAATTATTTATATGTGTTTTGGGATGGCATGTTTAAGATTTACCTGAATTGTTTTCTCTTCAAAATTTGTAAATCCTAATGTTACTTTTTTTCGAGGCCAGATAAAATCGACTTCTTTTTTGTCAATATTGTAAGAAGCAGTATATAATGTTCCAAATGACTTTTCGTAATTGGTATGATATAAAGGTTCTTTTAGAAACTGATGAATTATATGTGACAGACTTTCATCATTAGTTGCGACACATTGTTCCAGATATTGTTTTCGTTCAACCGTTTTTGTAAAGGTTGCATACTCGCTCCACTCAACTTCTGTTTGATGATTGGTTACGATGGCTTCATTTACAAATATAGGCAGCTTATCTGGAGCTAAAAATGCAGTAATGTAATTTTTATTGGCATCCAATATTGTTAAATTATAAGCCATGTGTATCGGTATTTTTTTCAAGGCTTCAATGGTTTCATCAACGGTGCTACAGGTTTCTAGAAGATACCTGACAACTATTGGAATCCCAAAACCTTTGCCCACGATCTTACTACCACCAAACGTTAAGGACACTGTCAAACCATCAGCGTTGATGCCATCTAATAAACCCCAAGTGCAATCAGTCATGCCAATCACAGGTTTTAAAAAATTGGAGTAGAATACTTTCCCGTCAAAAAATCGTGGATGGTAATCGTAATTCCGTACTAAAGCCGTTTCGTTTTTAGTCCAGGCTATTTGCGAGCAACCGCTCATATACGCTGGTGGATTATACATGGATAAGAACCTTGCTTTAATATCGTTGCCCCCTACGGCTTCGCAAAGTTGTTCGTAAACCGGTAATAACTCCGGCATACAACGCTCAAATTCGTTATGTGATGTGAGATATCCAGTCCGTTTTAAATAACCTTCAGACAGAAACCATTTTTTATATAAAGGCCAAACCCGTTCAAAAAAAGATCTCCACTTCTCTCCACCAGCCTGCTCCTCTTTTATTAAATTGAGTTGTATAAACATAATGTTTACATCATTTTAAAACCTCCAATCCCTAAAGCTTCGTTATTAGGATTGTGTTTGTTTGAAATTGGTTCAGATTTGAAATGCGATTTTATAGCATTTATCCATTTTTTAGCACGTGGTTTCAGATTAAAATTATCGGTCATTAATCTGCCTCTTACGACAATGATTCCGATATCGGCACCTTCATAAAAATAATCGCCTTTGCGGCTTATTCTTAAAAAGAAAGCTTCATTATCGTCATTTACAGCGCGTCTGTGCGTGTCCATTCTGGAGAATTCAATGGTGCCATCGTTCTGTATCTTCCATATTCCCGAACCTGGTGCTTCGGTGATATGCTGAATATCATCATCGGTATATTTAATAACCAACTGACTCCAGTCATCAATATTTTCAGCTTTAAACCATCTGCTGTTTATTGCATTTACACTTAATTTATAAGGCACATCCATCCATTCTAAAATATGGAACAAAAATAATGGCGCATCCGCCAATGCAAATACTGCATGGTTTGTGATTGAACTTGCGCCTGTAATTCTAGGATTTAATTCGCCTAAATAAATCTCACCATTATCCTGATCGATTAAAAAATCTAATTCAAAATAGCCTTTATAACCTTCTTTACGAAGTTGATCCCCAAATAAATTTGTGTACTTTCTAGCAAGCCTGCGAATTTTAGGTGTAAACGCATTGGCGTAAATTTCGTTACCGCACCAACCACCTTTATAAGGCGTTAATTCTTTAAAGCCAACCAACTCGGTCATTAAAGGCGCTACAATGGTTCCATGCTGAGTAACGCATGCTTCTATCGCCGCACCTCTACAATTAATGCGCTTCATGACTTTAACCTCCTTCTCGGCTAAAATTTCATCCTTATGCTTATTAAAGCTTGCTTCATCTGTAATGAAAAAAGTGGTGTGACCAGAATCGCCATAAGGGGTTTGAATAACTAAATCTGTACTTAAATGTTTAGACACCTCGCAAAGATGTTGGTAGCTTTTGACAGGTGTTAATACGTTAGGTACACAAGCTACACCAGCCTTTTCAGCAATGCGATTTGTATTTACTTTATTATCCATAAAGTTTCGCATCTTGGCCGATGGAAAACAAACTTCCAAACCGTTTTGCTTCGCCAGTTTTTCAGTTTTCTCATCAAACATTAAAAAAAGTGCTTTCCCTTTTTTATTGCCCTTTCTGTTTTTTTTAATAAAATCGGTAACCTCTTTATGCTCTAATAAATAGTTGTTAATGTCTTCAATACTTTCAAATTCGTCATGAGGCATTTCTTCTTGTGGTGAAAAGACATTGGGATGCAAACCGTTAAAACATTCTATATAGGTAATAAATTTGAAACTTCTTATCCATTCATCGGCGCCTAACAAATTAAAATTAGTGGCACTTATAAAATAGATAGGTGTTTCGTTTTTATAGAAAAATCTTCTAATGTCGGCAATACCATTTAATGGTTTTCTAGTTGATTCTACCTTACTCATGATATACTTTTTTAATTATTATTTACTTTACTTATACTATTCTAATTTAGACACCTTTCTGTTTAAAACATCGGCATTGAATACTTTTATTCCTAAATCTTCTCTATAACCGTGTATTTCTGAAACATCTAGTGCCAACATAAATCGAATAATTTCTGGACTCACAACTTGCCCTGGAACGAGTACAGGAAATCCTGGTGGATATGGAATAATAAACGATGTAGAGACCAATTCTTCTTCGCCATTTAGACTATCCAAACATTCGTTTAAAGGAATATAAGTGCAATTATCCTCACTATACGCCAAGAAATAGGCTTCTCTAATATTTCCTCCAGGGACACCTGGAATGGCTTGAAACGATGCATGAAAATGACTGAAATCGGGTAGTGGTGGTAAATCTTCAATCAGTGATTTTATTTTACTTTCATGCAGATGTATTTCATGGCTGCTAAAAGCTTTGGTTCGTTCGTCTAATTCATCTGCGATTTGCAATAAGGCATTTGTTAAATACACGACACTACTGTTTGTTGTGCCAATATTGGTCATTAATAAAATGGTGTTTCTCGATGTTTTATTGATTTGGATATTAAACTTATCCATTAAATACTCATTTTTAAAGGTATCGCCATCTACGCCTGTTGCACCAATAGATAAGGTAATTTTGGTTGGATCGAGTACAAACTCATCACGCTCCCAAGACTGATCCATTCTGTTCCAGCCTTTTTCTTTTAAATAATATTTTTCTGTTCCAGTTTGTCTGTATTCTGGAGGAATAAGATCTTTACTGGTTAAAACTTTAAAATATTTTTTAAGTTTTTCATGTTGGTTGATTTTTACACGAAACACCATTGACATTTCAATACTCCTTTCAACCATTTCAAATCCTTCAAACTGCACCTGCCGTCGCCCGGCATCCAAAGATGCTAGTAATTGGTAATTAGGAGACGTTGAGGTATGCGTCATATAGGCTTCGTGGAAATTATCGGAAGTTTTACGCCTAAATTCTTCATCCCATATATGGATCATGGAACCCTGCCTAAAACTGGATAAGGTCTTGTGCGTGCTTTGCGTAGAATAGACTCTAATCTTCACCTTGTCAGGATCTGGCATTAAAGGGTTTTCTCCTTTTTTAAGGGATTTTATATGTGCATCATATTGTGTTCTGTAAGATGCGCTCTGATATCTTTTAAAAAGTCGTTTTGCATTAAACATACCCGTTCGCTGCTTGTATAAATAAGTAAATCCAGCAAATGCGAACCAGGCTTCGTCCCAAAGGAATATCATATCTGGTTTAATAGCAAGAATTTCTTGCATAACACGCTCTACATTATATACCAAGCCATCAAACGTGCAATTTGTGAGCACCAGCATTTTAACCTTATCCAAACGGCTTTGAGCTTTAAGCTCTAGCAATTTTTCTTTTATGACGCTTAACGGAACAGCACCATACATGGAATATGCTTCAATAGGAAAGGAGTCCAGATATACCGGAAAACCTCCTGAAAGCACCAAGCTATAATGATGCGATTTATGGCAATCCCTATCGATTAAAACCACATCGCCGGGTTGAATAAGTGCCTGTTGCACAATCTTATTTGCTGTAGATGTTCCATTGGTCACAAAAAACGTATGTTCAGATCCATAGGCTTTGGCAGCCATTTCTTGTGCTTTTTTAATAGGCCCTGTAGGCTGTAATAAGGAATCTAAACCACCTGTAGTCGCCGATGTTTCCGCTAAAA
>CAXMOQ010000021.1:0-26153 GCA_964195015.1 uncultured Flavobacteriaceae bacterium
CATTGTCTCCTAAAAAAATAATCCCATCAGTCGGATTGCTTCCTATATAACTATAATAAGCGTCACGAACAGCCCTTTGATTATTATTTGCTGTTCCGGGATCTCCTAAAGCCCAAAACGTATAAGTTTGTGAGTTTCCAGAAATCGGGTGTGTTCTAAAACTTAAATCACTAGCTTCCGGTACAAGAACCGTAGAGGAATTTGCGATTTCATAATAATAGATCGTACTTGCTGTAAGGCCATTAACTTCTATTTCATGTTCGATTTTTGGAGTATTGTCACTGATAGTTTGATTAAGGTTTCCTAAAGATGTCCCATAATTAATTATAGATTCCGTAGGTACTAAAGTTCTCCATTTAACAACAACACTATTAGGTGTTCCTTTTTGGAGATATGGTCCACGATCAACATTTGCTTGCCCCGCTGCATTAGCACTCAATTTAAAATCGAAACTAATATCGGAACTCGTCGCGCTTCTCTGATGCACTTCTACAGCAAGAACATTAGTTCCAGACTGGAGTATATCAGCAATTGTTGTACTGATAGTTGAATTATCGCTAGCCGTTGTAGGTGTAAATGTCCCATAGGAAATAGGACCAGTAGGCAAATTAACACGCCATACTTCGATACCATTTAAATAAACTACGGCTCCGTCATCATAGGTCAAATTTAAATTTAAGGAGCTATAATTAGATGGATCGACAACATTGAAACTGTGCCTTACATAAACTGTGTATGTATTGCTGTTTATAGTTGTGACTTCATCGCCATCGCCATATCCAAGATGGGAATTTCCAATTGACCAAGAAGAATCATCATAAGTTAAATCGTTCCAATCTATTGAGCCTTGAATCGCCGGCTCATTTTGAAGATCATAGTATGACCAAGATGAACCATAATCAAACAATGTTGTTTGTCCAAGAGCAGATAAGCAAAATAGACAAGTTATTAGCGTTAAAAGTTGGTGGTTAAAATAGGTTTTCATAATAATTGGGTTAATTACTGATTAATAGTGTTTCTTTAGATTTTATATTTTCAATCAATTCTTTCATAAAGGCTGTATTCTTCAATCTTTCAGGTAAATCGTTAAAGTGCTCTTTTGCCATAATCAAAGACTCCAATGCTTTATTTTTATTTCTCTTTAAACTATACAGTTTGCTCAATTTGAAATAAGCGGTTTCTTTTCTAGGACTCAATTTTATTACGTCCAGTTGAGTTTCAATTGCCGAATCGTAATGATTTCGCTTCACCTCCAATTCAATTAAACGATTAGATAAACTTATGAGGTGACCCAGGTTTTCAATACCTTTCTGGATTATAATCGTTGCATTTTTATACCCTTCTTCATTGTTAAATGATTCCCAAGCATACGAGGCATCAATATAATTTTCAGGGAAGCTCTGATTTGAGTACTTGATAACTTTTTCGAATTCCAGTGCTGCATTGGAGAAGTTATTTTGCAATAAATATGTTCGCGCCTTTACTTGAATAGCTATTACATTTCGAGGATCGTCACATAAAATTTGCTCACAAAAAGATAATGCGTTTTTATATTCATTTAAGTGATTATATCCTTTAGCGAAAAGTAGCTTTTGTTCAACAGATTGATATCCTAAAGATTTGGATTTATTAAGATCATCAATACTCTGTTTATAATCCTCATGTTGGAAATATAATTTGCCGCGCTTAACATATAAATAGGCACTGTCAGGAGAGACTTCAATTTCTTTTGTAACCTTAATTATACGTTCATCAATATCACCATGAGGAAATATTTGGCTGATAAAAAGGAAATTAAAAAGGAAAAAAATAAATTGGGTTTTTCTCATGGTAGATTCTATTTAGGAATTTCAAATTAAATAAAAAATATTTAATAATCTAAAAACTAACGATTTACACGATGAAATGCAACAATTTATTTTTGGTAATACTGTTGATAGATTTTTTTGGAGTTTTATCGAAAAATTTTTTACGAAATTTTATATAAGAATCATTAATTTTGATGCTCTATCAATTAGGAAACAAACTTTTATCCATATCTGGAATAATGCGTAAGGCATTTTTATAGTACACTTTTTTAAGAACTGCGTCCGATAAATCTAAACCATACATAGGCCAAAAAGCATGATATTTTTTATGATACGGAAAATATTCATCATCACTTTCCAGTACTCTAAAATAGGTTGGGAATTCTTCAGGCTTCCAACTATCTTTTCCGAAG
Source organism: uncultured Flavobacteriaceae bacterium (assembly GCA_964195015.1). Classification (GTDB taxonomy): domain Bacteria; phylum Bacteroidota; class Bacteroidia; order Flavobacteriales; family Flavobacteriaceae; genus CAXMOQ01. The sequence continues at coordinate 2,222 of CAXMOQ010000021.1, forward strand.
AGAATACGGTCTTGATATTTCTCAAAAAAGGCCTTTGCAAATCGTGGCTGACGCCCTAACTCGGCGATAATCGCACCAATACCAACATTCATATTTGGTATCTCGTCTAACAACGCACCAAGTTTCCCCAAATTATTAGCATACCAACCCATGTGGGCGTTAATGAATATGGTCTTCGGATGTTTTTTAAACATATTATGTTGCTCTTCCATAATTTGTTCCCAAGGTGCTGGATCTGTAGCACTCCGTTTTCTACGCGGATGTGTTTTTAATTCCAGCCAGCGTTCATTATCCTTATTAAAATCATCCCAAAACGATTTAGGGTCGGCCGAATGGATTAAGACCGGAACTCCCAATTCACCACACTTTGCCCAAATAGGATCCAAACGCGGATCGTCAATAGCAACACGATTACCATCGGCATCCTTATTATACATGCCCAAACTCTTATAGACCTTTAAGCCTTTAGCCCCATTTTTAACGTCTTGCTCAAATTGATTAACCGCATTTTCTGCCCAACCAGATTTACCAACGCCATCAAAATCTATATTGGCAAATACAACAAATCGATTGGGATAATGGTCTGCTACGTTCTTTAACGCTTTCTGAAGTTTTGTTCCAGAACGACCGCTTAAGTTTACCATAATATTCATATTAAGTGTATCCATAGCCGCAATGACTAACGATAAATCTTGTGTTGGCATTCTAAATTGATGCCCATGTACATCTATAAAAGGGAACTTGGCTTTCTTTATAATTTTTCCTGGAACTACAAGTGTTTCTGTTGGGTTATATTCTTCAAAGGTTAGGTCTTGCGCAGCGACAGCAAGTGCAAACATTAATACTATGACAAATAGAAGGTAATTTTTAAGCATCATTTTGTAAGTGTTTATATGGATTATAAAAATAACACTATGAAAATAATAATCTAACTTTTTAGGAAGGGTTTAACAGGTTAATACAATAATCATTAAAAATGACTTCAAAATGCATGACAATGGTTTAGGCCAACTCTAATGCAATTTTCATCATATCGTTAAACGATTGCTCGCGTTCCAAGGCACTCGTTGCTTCTCCTGTTATTATATTATCACTTACGGTAAGAATAGATAAAGCTTTAACACCAAATCGTTTAGCTAGTGTAAAAAGAATTTGTGTTTCCATTTCAACACCAAGGATGCCATGTTTTTGCCATTTTTCCCAACGATTGGGAGCATCGTCATAAAAGGTATTGGTACTAAATACAGAGCCCTGGTATGTTTTTATATTCATAGCGTTAGCTGCATTATAGGCTTTCATTAAAAGATCAAAGTCGGCTGTAGCTGCAAAATGCATACCTTCAAAATAATGGCTGTTGGCATCACAATCTCCAGAAGCACTCATGGCCAATAAAACTTGTCCCAGATTGATGTTTTCCTGTATCGTCCCACAAGTACCAACGCGAATGAGATTTTTGGTTTTATACGTGTTTATTAATTCATGTACGTAAATTGAATGGCTCCCCATGCCCATGCCCGTACCTTGAACTGACACGCGATTTCCTTTGTAATACCCAGTAAAACCAAGCATACCTCTAACATTATTATAACAGACGGCGTCGTCAAGAAAAGTTTCTGCGACGTGTTTTGCCCTTAAAGGATCTCCTGGCAATAAAACAGTTTCTGCGATATCGCCTACTTTAGCTTCTAAATGGATACTACTCATATTTGTTTTGTTTTCTTATTAATCGTTTTCTATAAAGTGCCTAAAGTGAAAAAGTATTTAAAGTGCGCTTAAGTTGAACTTTCACACCAAATTAAAACTTCAAGCATTTAAAACTTAATTACACTTATAACTTAAGACACTTTAAGTACTTGTTTAAGCACCATAAGGAATCCAAATATTTTTTATCTGACTGGCGTGTTTTAAAAACTCTTCGCCTTCACCTTGTGCTTTATCTAACCAGTTTCGATACTTACCATAGTTTACCCAGGTGCGTTTCATATTATCCGCTGATAATAACTCGATGCTTTTACAACCATCTTTATTACCAAAATACCAAATGGCATCAACATCATCATGTTTCGCTAAAACTTCAGCTAACTCATCTTTATTACCCGTAATAATATTTACTGTACTACCTGGCATATCCGATGTTTCTAAAATCTGATAAAAATCGGTAGCAGATAAAGGTGATTTTTCTGAAGGAATAACAACAACATTATTTCCCATGGTGATCGCAGGAATGACTGCCGAAATAAAGCCTAACAACGGCGATTCGTCTGGACAAACAATACCCATAACACCAAAGGCCTCCGGCATTGCCAAGGTCACATTACGATGAATAGTGTGATGTACATGACCGTCGTATTTATCGGCCAATGCTGCATAAGTATAAATTCTTTCTATAGACAGATCTACTTCCTGCAAAGCATCAGCTTTCGTTTGATTCGTCATTTGTACAATTCTATTCGCAAATTCTTCGTTACGAATAGCGAGGTTTTCGGCTATATAATATAATACTTGCGCTCTGGCATGTCCAGTCATGCTCGACCATTTACCACATGAATGTGCCGCTTCTACAGCATTTCTAATATCTTTTCGGTTGCCTTTAGAAACTTCACCAATATAGGCGCCTTGGCTACTATTTATAACTGTGCTATAACCTCCATCTGGTCTGGCTTGTCTACCACCAATATACATTTTAGTGGTTCTGTCTATACCTAATGATGGTTGTCCTTTTTCATTTATTACTGCCGAATTATTAGTAGATAATTTTACAGGTTCATCGGTAAATGAATCATTAATTCTAGGTTTCAAATATTCCATTAAACCTTCCTTGCCTCCTTCTCTACCAAATCCAGATTCTCGATAACCTCCAAAACCGGCGGCGGCATCAAACACATTAGTACAATTAATCCATGCGACTCCAGCTTTTATCTGCGGTGCAATATCCAGCGCCAGATTAATGTTTTCTGTCCAAATACTACAAGCCAATCCATAGCGTGTATTGTTGGCTAATTTAACAGCTTCTTTATGTGTTCTAAAAGTCATCGCGACTAAAACAGGTCCGAATATTTCTTCTTGCGCAATAGTAGCTGATGGTGAAACATTTGTAAACATGGTTGGTGGATAATAGTACCCATCTTTAGGACAAGACCACGACGGTTGGTTAAGCGTGCTTCCTTCATCAACACCTAACTTAACCATGCTCTTAATGGTATTGAGCTGGCTTTGATCTACAATAGCACCAATATCGATACTCTTATCTAACGCATTGCCCATTCTCAAGGTCTCCATTCTGGCTCTTATTTTTTTGTAGAGCTTTTCAGCGACACTTTCCTGAACCAATAATCTTGATCCAGCGCAACACACCTGACCTTGATTGAACCAAATGGCATCTACAATACCTTCAACTACACTATCCAAATCGGCATCATCAAACACCATAAAAGGAGATTTTCCGCCAAGTTCCAAAGACAATTTTTTTCCTGTTCCAGCAGTTGCTCTTCTAATAATTTTACCAACTTCGGTTGAGCCCGTAAACGCAATTTTGCTTATATCTTTATGGTTTACAATATCAGCACCGGTTTTTCCGTGACCTGTAATAATATTCACAACGCCATTTGGCAAACCTATTTGCTCACATATCTCGGCAAAAAATAGGGCCGTTAGCGAGGTAGATTCAGCTGGTTTTAAAACAATGGTATTTCCCATCGCTATAGCAGGTGCGATTTTCCACGCCAACATCATTAATGGAAAGTTCCACGGAATGATCTGACCAATAACACCAAGCTCTTTATAATCCTTCAGCTCTGTATCTCTTAACTGTGCCCAACCTGCATGATGATAAAAATGTCGTGCTACGATTGGAATATCGATATCTCTGGTTTCTCTGATGGGTTTCCCGTTATCCATAGATTCCAACACAGCAAAAAGACGTGAATGCTTTTGAATTTGTCGTGCTAAAGCATATAAATATCGTGAGCGTTGATGTGCACCAATGTTAATCCATTCTGGTAAGGCTTTCTTCGCCGACGCTACCGCTTTGTTAACATCGGCTTCATTAGCTTCAGAAATTTTTGCTAATTTTTCTTTAGTTGATGGATTTATGCTATCAAAATATTCTCCAGATGAAGGTGCTGTCCATTTTCCGTTAATGAATAATTTGAATGTTCTTTTATGTGATTCTAAAAATTCAATGGCTTCATCAGCACTTTCAGGTGCTGGCCCATAGGCCATAGATTCGTATATTTCTTTTATTTCCATGTGTTTATATATTATTAAGCCATTGGATGTCTAAATGCTGCTGAATATCGTCCTGTTACAAAATGTTCCAGTTGTCGTTCTATATCGCCTAGTAAGCTGCTGGCTCCAAATCGGAATAAATCCGGCGTAAGCCAATCGTTACCAAGTTCTTCTTTTATTAAAACCAACCAGTTAATCGCTTGCTTGGCTTTACCAATGCCTCCAGCAGGTTTAAATCCAACTTTATAACCTGTTAGTTCATAGTATTCTCTAATCGCTCTAATCATAACCAGACTTACAGGAATCGTAGCATTAACAGGTTCTTTTCCTGTGCTCGTTTTAATAAAATCGGAGCCGGCCATCATACTTACCCAGCTAGCTTTTGCAACTTTGGTATAAGTCGGGATTTCACCAGTTGCCAAAATGGTTTTCATGTGTGCTTCGCCACAGGCTTTTCTACACATGGTAACCTCCTCATAAAGTCCTTTCCAATCGGAATTTAAGATTAAATTTCTGCTCACCACAATATCAATTTCCTTGGCACCTGCCGAGACAGATAATTCGATTTGTTTTAATTTTTCCTTTAACGGAATATTCCCTGCGGGGAATCCGGTAGATACAGCAGCTATAGGAATCTGGCTATCGCCTAAACCTTTTACAGCATCCCTTATAAAATTATGATAGACACAAACTGCGCCTGTATGGATATTGGACTCTTTCATTCCCAAACTTTCTAATATATCCAATCTAACAGGTGACTTCGCTTTGGCACAAAGTCTCAAAACGTTGCTTTGGGTATCATCTCCAGCTAAAGTGGTTAAATCTATACAGCTAATAGCTTTTAACAACCAGGCGGCCTGCCATTGCTTTTTTACCGATCTGCGACCACTTAATGTAGCAGCTCTTCTTTCAACCGCACTTCTATTGATATTGATATCTTTAAAAAGATCGGCATCAAAAGGAATACCTTCATTACGTGGGTGAAGCATTATGGAGTGATTTTTCGATATAAAACTCTTTGTTTTCTTTTTTATACTTGTCATACAAAAGTATTTTGTTAATATATTTTCCTTCCAGAATAAAATAAAACCTCCAGAAGTATTTACTACATGGTCTTTAAGATCAATGGCTTATGTTCAGGTTTTTCATCTGTAATTTTATACGCCAAATCCATAAACTCTACAGCTTTTGTAAAGTTAGCATCATTATTGGAATATAACAAAGCCAAAACCTCATCTTTTTTAACATAATCGCCAATCTTCTTCTTTAAAACAATACCGGCGCCATGATCAATTTTACTCGCCATTGTTTCTCTTCCCGCACCTAATTTCACCGAAGCCAATCCAATATCCAGTGCATTTAATTCATTGATATATCCTTCTGAATTACTTTTATAAAGTTCAGAAAATTGAGCATCTGGTAATAAATCAGTTTGGTCTACCATACTTATATCTCCACCTTGAGCAGCGACAAGCTCTCTGAATTTTTCAAAGGCCTTTCCAGAGGCAATTACCTTTTTAAGTATTTCAATACCTTCATTTTGAGTTTTAGCAACTTCACCAAGCACCAACATATGACTTCCTAATTCTAAACATAATTCCGTTAAATCATCAGGACCTTGTCCTTTTAAAGTATCAATCACTTCTTTTATTTCTAAAGCATTCCCAATGGTAAATCCAAGTGGTTGGTTCATAGATGTAAAGACCACTATGACTTTCTTATTCATTTTATCACCAATCCTAACCATCATTTTGGCTAACTCTTCTGCATCTTCAACCGTTTTCATCATTGCACCATAACCTACTTTAATATCGATGACTATAGCATCAGCTCCACTTGCAAGTTTCTTACTCATGATACTGGATGCGATTAAAGAAATATTATTAACTGTTGCCGTAACATCTCGAAGTGCATATAATTTTTTGTCTGCTGGTACCAAGTTTTCATTCGAACCACAAACAGCAATTTTAATGCGATTTACATTGCCAATAAATTCCTCCTTCGTCATATCGACTGATAATCCTTTTATGGATTCCATCTTATCTAAAGTACCTCCTGTATGCCCAAGCCCTCTTCCCGACATTTTAGCAACAGGCACTCCTGCGGCTGCAACCAATGGCGCTAAAACTAACGTAGTTTTGTCACCAACACCACCAGTGCTGTGCTTATCTACTTTTATGCCTTTAATTTCTGAAAGATCGATGAGCTCTCCCGATCGCATCATAATATCAGTAAGACTAGCGGTTTCATCACTAGTCATGCCTTTAAAAAATACTGCCATTAAAAAAGCTGAAACCTGGTAATCGGGTATTTCCCCAGAAATAAATCCATCGATAATTGATGTGAGCTCCTCTTTGTTTAATTCGAGTCCGTTTCTCTTTTTTATAATTAATTCTACCATATATCTTTCGCTGTATACTATAAATATATCAATTTAAATTTTAGTGGTTTTGATGCAAAGATCTCTAACTAGAGCCGAAAATAAAATGAAGTAAGTCACAAAAAAATATTGAACTAGATCAACATTTATTATTCTGAATGAAGCTGACCCTTAATTCTACTTAAAAATTCTCTGGAAATACCAAGATATGACGCGATCATATATTGTGGAATACGTTGTTCTAATTTAGGATATTGTATTTTAAAATTAGAATATTGATCCTTGGCAGTTAGGCTAAAACTTGATATAATCCGTTTTTGTGAGGCGACGAATGCCTGCTCCAAAATCAATCTGAAAAAGCGTTCTAGTTTTGGTATTTTTTTAAATAACGCTTCTTGGTTCTCATACGATAATTGGATGAGTTCGGTGTTTTCTATACACTGTACGTGATAATCGGATGGTGTTTGTGTTACAAAGCTTCCTATCTCTGATGCCCACCAATCTTCAATAGAAAACATGACGATATGCTCCTGCCCTTCATCATCTACATAAAATGTTCTGGTACAGCCAGAAATTACAAAGCCACTATATTTACATACATCGCCTTGCTGCACGACGTACTGCCCTTTTAAGTACTTTCTATAGGATACTTTTGAAAGCAACAAAGCTTCTTCCTCTTTAGTTAAAGAGACATGTTTATTTATAAAATTTATAAACGCTTGTGCTTTGTTTATAATCATTTAGTTAATTATTATTTGTAGGCTGATACATTTTTTTAATATCCGGTAACTCTGTACAATAATAGTGAACCCAAATATAAAGATGACTAAAAATTGCAACAAGAAATGCCGCCTTTGATTGATACAAAATGGAAGGTACATAAATTATTAAAAACGCAAAAGTGTACATGCCGTTGTTGGTGTATTTGAAAACCCCTTTTTTCACAAAGGGTAATTTTATAAGCTCTGGATCAAAATGATCTAAACCAACAGCTCTATCCATTCCAAAATATATTTTTACCGAATAAAAAGCATATAATGATAAAACCGAGATAATAAATAAGATTGCATATTTTAAAATAGGATTAATCCAGAATGTGTTTTTATTCGATTCGGCTAAAAAAATGATAAAGACCATACGTGCAGCAAAAAGAATAAAAAATCCGATGGCATAAATTTTGAAGACGTTTTTACCAAGTTTATGGCTTAACATTTTGTAGTGCATTTCGAGTCGCCAACAGATTAAAACGTAGACCTGATGCACGATAGGAACCCCAACAGAAAATATTAACCATGTTTTTGTTTCAATTCCCCAAAGGGTTCCAAATAAAACGGTTTTGTCTAGTTGAATGCCATAGTACATGGCAAATAAGAGTAATAGTAAAATAAATAAGTGCCAAATTTGTTTTTCAAATAACTTCATAACCTATAAACGCTACCATCACATTAATTGTCAGTGATAATTTATTTACCTTCTCTTGCCTCCTTAAATTCACTGCCATCATACCATTTAGGAAAATAATCTTCGTTAGCCAATTGAAGCCCAACATGGTACAAAAGTTGCGCATCAAATTGAGAACCACTTAAATCGGTTGTATCAGGATCAAACTCATCTGATGGTTGATGATATCTATTTTGGCGATAATCTTCACTGGCTTGTTTCGCATAATCTATCCCTTTTTCAAAATGATCGTACGACCCTTTGGCGTAAAGTGCCGGGATGCCGATTTTAGCAAAATTAAAATGATCTGATCTAAAGAAATAGCCCTTTTCAGCTTGAGGATCAGGAACAATATAGCGCCCTTGTTTTTCGGCAGCAACTTTTGCATACTCATCCATTTCTGAATGCCCGTAACCTGTGATAGTCAAATCCTTCATTTTTCCAGAACTCATAACGCCATCCATATTAATATTAGCAACAGTGTTTTTAGGATTATAAATAGGATGTTCTGCATAAAATGCTGATCCTAGTAATCCTTGCTCTTCTGCTGTTACAGCAAGAAAAACAATTGAGCGTTTAGGTTGCTTTCCTTTTTTAAAGGCTTCTGCTATGGCTAAAAGGCAAGCTGTTCCAGAAGCGTTATCCAATGCACCATTGTAAATCGAATCGTTATTTACAGGTCTCCCAACACCTAAATGATCCCAATGCGCAGAATAAATAATATATTCATCTTTCCTTTCGGTTCCAGATAATATGGCAACAACATTCTTAGAAACATCCCTTTTTACTTTGTTAGTCACTTTTACAGATGCCGTTAATCCAAAAGGGATAGGTTTAAAGTTTCTATTCCTTGCAATTATTTTATAATCATTTATTTCTGCAGTAGCTATTTCGAAAATTTGGCTAGTCGCCTCTTGGGTTATCCATCCTTGAATATCTGAAACATGTAAGTCACTTTCTAAACTCATTTGTGCACCACTCCAACTGGATTGGACGACGTTCCAACCATAAGCTGCTGGAATTGTTTCGTGAATAATGATAACGCCAGCTGCACCTTGTCTAGCCGCTTCCTCATATTTATATGTCCACCGACCATAGTAAGTCATTTCATCGCCTTTAAATAAACTAGAATCTCCAGACCCAAAACCCGGATCATTTACTAAAACTACCGCGGTTTTTCCAGTCCAATCTATACCTTCATAATCATTCCAAGCGTATTCTGGAGCAACAATACCATAACCTGCAAAAACAAGTTCAGAATTTTGAAGACTAACTTCACTATCTGTTTTTAGGGAAGTAACCACAAAATCATCAAAATAATCTAAATCTAATTCACCATTAGCTCCAGAAATTGTCATTTTTTCTGAAGGCGTTCCTGTAATCTCAATCAACGGAACGTCTTGATAAAAACTATCTCCGTTCCCTGATTCAAGTCCGAGTTTCTCAAACTCCTCTTTTAAATAGTTTGTCGTTTTTACTTCGCCTTCCGTAAATGGCATTCTTCCCGAAAATTCATCTGAAGCTAGGCGTTCAATATGTCTACCAATACTAGATTGATTAACTTCAATATCTATGTTATTAACATTTGTTTCCGATTTACAACCGATTATTAATACCAGAATTACAAAGTTTAGATAATTTTTCATGTGCAGGAATTTATACAATGTTTAAAATCAAGTGTGAAGTTATGAAATCAAATCGGAATGACCGTTTAAACTAAAAAACACGTCCATAATAGTTTAAATCTATAACCTCTCCTTTGGTGGTTCTATAATCGTTTTTAATGGTGCCTTCTAGCTCAAACCCATTTTTTAATGCGACGCCAATACTTCCTTGATTTTTCGTATCTATACGACAGAATAATTTTTTAAAATGATATTCTTTAACGATGTAATCTATAACAGAATCCAGTGCTTTAGATATGATGCCTTGTCCTTCATATTCAGCATCTATAAAATAACCAAGTTCTGCCTTTGGTACATTCCAATCAATATTTTTTACATCGACTAATCCGATAAAGTCATTTCTTTTATTCGTTATTATATAGGGAAAATAGCTTCTGTATTTAATCCGTTGCTCTATGTCTTTACAATAGTCAATCGTGTCTTCTAAGGTTCTGGTCTTTGCTACTGTGCCCGCAAAAAAATCTTCAAGGCGAGGTCTGTTGTTATCTATCAAATTGAAAAACGATTCGCTTTGATTTGTATTAAAATCAATGATATTGAAATTGTCGAAATGCTTATTCATGGCTTCTATTTTACTGAAACTAATTGGCATTAAACCAATGATCCCGCTGTAAAAACGGGATTAGTTCAACTATCTGTTTTGAATTCGTTGCTACACAACATTTTAAAACAGGGTTTCACTAATAAAACTATGGAATAAACCTATGAAATTAAAAGGTACTAACAAAAAAAGCCGCTCAAAATGAGTGGCTTTGTATGCTATTAACCAAAATTTTTAGAATTCTAAATCTGAAACTAAATCGAACTCATCATAAATCGCTTTGTCTTTTAAGCCTTCGAAAAAACTAGTAGATCCATATTTTACGTCATATTTAGATCTATCTACTTTTAAAGATGCTGATGCTTTGTTTCCATCAATAGAGATTTCGAATGTGATAGGATTGGTTTTTCCTTTTATGGTTAAATCACCTGTTACTGTATAAACATTCTTTCCTGAAGCTTTCACTTCACTAAATACTAATGTTGCTGTTGGATATCCTGCAACACCAAAGAAATCATCCGACTTTAAATGTCCTTCTAATTTCCCTTTGTACTCACCTTCTTGATCTGTATTAATGATTGTTGTCATATCAATAACAAACTCTCCTCCTGTTAGTTTATCTTCATTAAAAGTTAAAAAACCAGATTGTAATGCTATGGTGCCTTGATGAGAACCTGTAACTTTATAGCCTTTCCAAACTACGGTGCTTTTGTCGGTTTTTATTTCTTTTTTTTCTCCATCAATGGTTGTGAAAGAAAATGTAATACATGCAACAACTACAGCTATTGCTAAATTTTTAATTGTGTTTTTCATTTTTGTTTTTGTTTATGATCCGTAATAAAATTTTTCTTTAATGATTTTTCCATCTTTCCAGTCTTGTACTGCAACTTGTGTATAATTTTTTACACCCCAATCTTTGTGAGTATAATCAAAATGCCACTCCACCATTGTGGTGCTTTCTCCTATAGTAACTTTTAAGGGTTTTGCGCTTCTAAACTCGGTAAGCGACGAAAAAAATTCTTCCTCTCTTTTACGATTTAGAGTTTTGCCAACGAATTCAGGGTTATCATTTTCTTGCATAACGACGTCGTCGTGATAAAATTCGTCAAATGCTTCTAAAGCTTTTCCTTGAAGAATCATATCATTTATTGTACTGATTTTTTCAATTAATCTATTCATGATTTTTTGTTTTAAATATTATAATGCAAATATCTAAAACAACCATCATAAAGAAAATAAGGTAGATTATGAAATAATGTTAAACTAGATTAATGTTTACTGCTCTAAAATTAATTGGCTTTTAATTTTACTTAAAAACTCCCTTGTAATACCAAGGTAGGAAGCAATCATATATTGTGGAACGCGCTGTTCTATTGTCGGATATTGCTGTTTAAAATGTAGATATTGTTCTTTGGCTGTAAGACTAAAACCTCTTACAATGCGCTTTTGAGAAGACACAAGTGCCTTTTCTAACATTTTTCTAAATAAGCGTTCTAATTTAGGGATTTCTTGAAATAGTTCTTCTTGGTTATGATATGGAAATTGAATGACTTCGGTGTTCTCTATACATTGTACATTATAGTCTGCCGGTGTTTGCGTAATAAAACTTCCAATATCTGATGTCCACCAATCTTCAATAGAAAATATAATAATATGTTCTTGACCTTTGTCGTCCATAAAGAACGTTTTTGTACATCCGGAGATTAGATAACTACTATGCTTACATACATCGCCTTGCTGGACTATATATTGCCCTTTTAAATATTTTCGGTTTATTATTTTAGAAAGTAGAATTGCTGCTTCTTCTTTAGTTAAAGTTATGTATTTGCTTATATATTTTAAAAGTGGTTCTGTATTCATTTCATTAATATGTTAATCCAACAACCGTCTATGATAATTTATTTGCCCAAGATGGTAAGCCAAATGCATGCTTAAATGCACTAGAAAATATTCGGTGGTCATAGTATCTTCAAAAACACGGCGCGAATACTCCTTTTGTAAATCTTCGGGCGTTAATCCTTTTAAAGCATTTTCAACTACGATAATAACGTCATTTACTTGTCTAATTAACTCTGTTCTAGGTACGTTCTTAAGTGAAAACTCAAGATCTCTTTGACGAATATAGCCTGTACCGCCTAACTCTGCGCCAATAAACGTATTTAAATTTCCTACGAGATGCAAACATAAGTTTCCCGCCGAATTAGATATGCCCTTATCCACAAGCCATAAATTTTGTTCGTTGCTGTACGATTCAATTTCGACCTTTAGTTTATTTAGGTCGCGTTTAAATAGTTTTATTAAAGTCTCTATTAACATGGTTCTGTTTTTAAAATTACTGGTATAGGATTATTTTACCTCAACCTTTTGCGCATTATACATAAACGATTCTATATACCTCTCAAAGCGTGCATCATACTGCGTTGAGAAAATGAGGTATTGACATTTATTGATGCTTTCCGGAATGCGCATAACCTCGCCAAAACAATTATTTCGGAATAAAAATTCGGCATCCTCTACTATAAGTATTTGCAGTTTATTTAGGTTGATCCCATTAAGAAAAAAGATTTTATTCAATCGTTTTGGAGTGGCAATCACAATATCAAAACCCTCATAAATCTCATCGCGTTGGGTGTCGATATTATGTTCTTCATAAGCACAGTACACTCGTAAATCAGTTTGTTTCGTATAATTTCTAAACTCTCGGTTTAATTCCAAAGCAGCGTTTTTATCTTTTACAAAAATTAAAGCACGTGGTGCATCCTCAAACGCTTGACCTTTCAGCTTTTGAACCACACTAATGATTAAACTTGATGTTTTTCCGCAACCTTCCGGACCGATTCCAAATACATTGGCACCGCCTTTTATTTTAGATAATATTCTCTTTTGAAACGGTAATGGGGTTTCGAAACCCAAACGGCTTATAGCATCATGAAGGGGTTCGGTTAATTTTTTGAAAGGCATAATAATTATTTGCTTTAATAGGAGTCAAAGATAGTGATATAGTTTTCAGTATTCAATGTTCAGTCACAGGAAACAGTCGCAGTATTCAGTCTATAACCAATTGTCATCATGCATTCGTATCCTAAACTCCAGGTTTTAAATCCTTATCAATTTAGCAAATTAACTTACTTTTGCGCAATGCAAAATGAGCAACCCTTAAAAATTGAATTCGTAGCCTTAATGGCTTCTTTAATGTCTATTGTGGCATTGTCAATCGATGCACTATTACCCGGGCTACCATTAATAGGTGATGCTTTAGGGGTAACCAATGTTAATGATAATCAATTACTAATTACCATGATTTTTCTAGGGCTGGGTTTTGGACAACTCATCTTTGGACCGTTGTCCGATAGTTTTGGCAGAAAGCCCATTGTTTATTTCGGATTTGCAGTATTCATTATTGCGACCATTATTTGCGTTACCACCAAGAGTTTTGAAATAATGATACTTGGGCGCGTGCTTCAAGGTGTTGGATTGTCATCGCCCAGAAGCTTGAGTATTTCGATGATTCGAGATTCTTACAGTGGTAATTATATGGCAAAGATCTTGTCCATTGTGGTCATGTTCTTTATTTTGGTTCCTGTTGTTGCCCCTACAATGGGCCAGATATTATTAAATCATTTCAACTGGGAATCTATTTTTTATGTCAATCTTATTTTTGGCGTTTTAGTGATGTTATGGTTTTGGAGACGCCAATCGGAAACACTAGCTATCGAGAATCGTATTCCGTTTTCTGCAAGACTATTTATTGATGGCACTAAAGAGTTTTTAAAGTATAAAGATGCTATGGCCTTCACTCTGGTTTCCGGATTCATTACAGGTTCGTTTATGGTGTATTTAAGCACCTCGCAACAAATATTCCAGGTACAATATAATTTAGCGGATAAGTTCCCATACATCTTTGCAAGCCTGGCCATTGCTGTTGGATTAGCAACGTTTTTAAACAGCCGCTTTGTGGTTAGATTTGGTATGTGGCGAATCGCCTACATAGGGACTATTGCATATACCATTATCTCCTTGCTATATGTTGTTCTTTTTTGGTCTGGAGCCAATCCAAGTATTGGTGTCTTATTAGGCTTCTTTGCTACACAATTTTTTGCTATAGGTTTTCTCTTCGGAAACTTAAGAGCGTTAGCCATGCAACCTTTAGGACATATCGCAGGTATTGGTGCTGCCATTAATGGTTTTATTTCTACGGTGATGGCTGTACCGATAGCCAATTACATTGGAAGTTTTGTTAAAGATTCGGTATTGCCTTTGTTTATTGGCTTTTCTATTTTTGGGTTCCTCTCGCTTTTGATATTTTTAAGGCTGAAGGTTTCAAAGACATAATTAGAAGTTGTTAATCTTCTTTAGCGTGCTTATTTAATGTTTCTAAAGCTTCGTAAACAGCTTTATGTAGGATGGTGGCATGATCCTCCTCCAATATTGGAACATAATACAATTCGATATTATTATTGTTTGAAGCTTTAATTGCATCAACTAATTTATCGGCGACCTTATGCATTACTGGATGTTCTTTTCCTAATGATACATATACGCATTTCTTTAAATCCATATTTGCTTTAAAATAATCTGCTGCGCCATCAACCAAGGTTTGATGATTCCACCAAAGTGATGGACTTACAATAATATAGTCATTGAATAAATGAGCCTTCTTCATTAATATTTCAGTTGCCAATAAGCCTCCTAAAGATTGACCAATGATAGTTTTATGTCCATTTGTTTTGTAATTCTTCTTAATGAATGGTTGCACTTCGCTTTCAATAAAATCTAAAAACTTAAGAGATCCTCCATTCGCAGGATTTGCTTTTATGTCGTCCTCGTGTTTACTCGGAAAAGTAAAATCTCTATATCTGTTAACATTAGCAATACCAACTACTATTGATTTTGGTGTGAGATTGTACATGTTCATAAATTGAACCAGTCCTGCAATATGCGGGAAATCTTCATTTGCCGAACCGTCTAAAACATAAACTGTTGGATAGGTTTCAGCAACATTAGGATCGTATCCTTCAGGCAAGTAGATATTTAAAACACGTTCCTCGTTAAGCGCATTAGAATGAAATGTTTCCACGACTCCAAATGGGAATACTTGTTTATTTGTATATCTCGAGTCTTTTTTTTGAGCATATAGTTGTGAGGCACTCACAAAAAGTAATAGTAATAGTAATAGTAATAAAAATGTGTTTTTCATTTTGGGTATTTAATTATTAGCAAAAAACTTGTCATACTGCGCTACGATGCAGTATCCATTTTGTTGTTTTCAAAATTTTAAAGTAAATGAAAAATGGCATAACTTAATCAATCAATAGATTAATCATTCCATTCTTTATTGTCTTTTTCTATTACGTCAATTTTCCATTGTAGATTCCAATTCTTCAATTGTTTTTCTCTTTTAATAGCATCATTTAAGTATTGAGATTGTTCAAAATAGACTAGTTTATCCAATCCATAATTTTTAGTGAAACCCTCAATTAATTTATGCTTATGCTTAAACATTCGTCTATCAAAAATTGATATTTCTGGATATAATTTCGAATCAACGTTAAATCCTGATTGTTATTCCTCATAAAACAAAATTAAATATTCTTAATTTTGTCCTCGAATTACATAACCTTTACAGGAATGACAATACTATCTATATTTTCGCCTGATAAGTATATAAATCATAATACCTACCTTCGGCTGCAATCAGTTCATCATGCGTACCACGTTCCGCAATGTGTCCAGCTTCAATCACTAAAATCTGATCCGCTTTTTTAATGGTACTCAACCTGTGTGCGATGACGATGGTGGTTCGGTTTCGGGTTAATTCAGACAAACTCTTCTGAATCAAACCTTCACTTTCAGTATCCAGATTAGAGGTGGCTTCATCTAAAATAATAATTTTAGGATCGGCTAAAATCGCTCTTGCTATGGCGAGACGCTGTCGCTGTCCACCAGACAATTTCACACCGCGTTCGCCTATCAATGTATCGAGTCCATCATCAAACCTATCGGTGAACTCACTCACGTAGGCTGCATGAACAGCTTTTAATAATTCTTCTTCGGTGGCATTAGGTCTTGGGAACATGATATTCTCTTTAATAGTGCCTTCAAATAAGAATTCATCTTGTAGTACAACACCCAAATGCTGTCGGTAACTACTTAAATTAACTTTGGACAGATCATGATTATCGATGGTCACTTTTCCCGATTTTGGATTTAAAAAAGTCGCCGATAATCCTGCAATGGTCGACTTCCCCGAACCTGAACTTCCTACCAAAGCCGTGACAGAGCCCGAAGCTGCTTTAAAACTAACATTGTGCAACACTTCCTTGCCGTCATCATACGAAAAGGAGACATCATCAAACACAATCTCGCCTTTTAACTCATCTAGTTTGATGGTTCTTTCTGCACTATCTTCTTCGGCTGTTGTATTCATAAGTTCTTCGGTGCGATCTAAACCTGCCAAGGCTTCTGTAAGCTGACTCCCAATATTACTCATCTGCACTATGGGCGCAATCATAAAACCAAGAAGTAATGTGAAGGATAAGAAATCTCCAACAGTAAGTTCGCCCGTCATAATCTTATAGCCGCCAATACCCATGATACCTGTAGAGGCGATACCTAATAAAAAGGTAGAGGAACTCGTCATGAAGGCCGTAGCCGTCAAGCTCTTTTTTACGTTCTGGTATAGTTTATCGACTCCTTTTTCGAAGGTTTTGTTTTCCTGTGCTTCGGCATTAAAGGCTTTAATGACGCGTACACCAGCAAGTGTTTCTATAAGTCGTCCGGTGACTTCGGCATTAATCACGCCACGGGTTCTGAAAATGGGACGGATGTACCCAAAGGCTTTGAGTGTTATAAAGCCAAAAATAGCCACGGGTACTAACACAAATAAGGTCATGGATGGGCTTATTCCAATGAGTAAGATTAAGGAAATCACGGCGGTAATGGTTCCACCTACCATTTGTACCAGACCTGTACCAATAAGGTTTCGGACACCTTCAACATCGGTCATAATACGGGACACCAAAGCCCCCGATTTGGTATTATCGAAAAAACTGATAGGTAGCGACAGTACTTTTTTCTGTACTTGCGCTCGCAATTCAGAAATTAAAAACTGGGCTTGGACACTTAAAATACGTGTTAATAAAAAAGAAGTTACGGCTTGTACCAAAATAGCGATACCCACAAGGAGTAAGAGGTTGTAGAGTTGGTCGTAATCTTGATTAGGTATGACATCGTCTAACAGGGCTTTACTTTTCCAAGGGAGCACCAGACTGGACAAGCGGCTTAATACAATAAGAATTAAACCAATAAACACCAGTTTACGGCGTGGCCAGATAATGGTTTTAAAGGCTTGCGCCATAGTGACTTTAGACTTCTTTTTGGGTTTGTCCTTGGGCTTATCCTTAAGGTGTTGCATAGCTGTTGTTTCTGATGAGAAATTAAAGACTGTAAAAATAGATAATCTTTAGGATAGGCACATGAGCAAAGTGAATATTGTGATAATTTTAGGAAGCAAACTCAAAAATGTTATAAAACAAAAAAGAGGCTGTCTTAAAAGTAGAGAACAACTTATTTTGTCAGGTTGAGCGCAGTCGAAACCTATTGAATATTAACAGTATAAAGTTCTCGACTGCGCTCGAACAGACAGAAAGACTAACTTTTTAGACAGCCTCCTTTGTGAAAATAAAGGGTAAACCAACCATTAACTTAAGTTCTATTAGCTTTTTTATTGCGTTTTGCTTCCTTCTTTTCTTTAGCCGTTTTAAGTGGTTCTTTTTTTACGTTTTTCTTTGAGTCTTGTGATTTTGCCATGACAGTTTATGTTTGCTTTAAAGATATAATTAATATTGGGTTTCACTGTCTAAAGATAATGAAAATTAAAGCCGCAGTAAAACTAACGGTGATTTTCACACCTAAATTTCTTGTAACAAGAAACTTATAGGTTCAGATACCAAGTTCCAGCTACTTTTCCCCCTTTGGGGAAATGTCCGAAGGACAATGGGGATTACCCAACAACATCAATAAACATTGCATTATCACTGGCAAGTTCATAAAACGCCACATCTATCTAGTCCATATAAAAACATATCAAATCAGTCATGGCAAGTCTGCCAGTGCTAGACAGGTGCAACGAAACATTCTGTCCCTCGTATACGTCATGACGAGGAGCATAGCGACAAAGTAATCTCACTATGCAAATTTCAAACAAAGAGATATTCGCGTTCGTCCCAATACCCCCGATATCTATCGCGATCGAGACTATTCGCAATGACAATTCGCTTGATGAGATTCCTGCCTTCGCTGGAACTTACAGTGCCTCATCCATAATACGCTGCACCACTTCTGGATTTAACAAGGTGCTGATGTCGCCTAAATTAGTAGTGTCTTTATGGGCGATTTTACGAAGTATGCGACGCATAATTTTACCGGAACGCGTTTTAGGCAAGCCTATGGTAAACTGGATTTTATCGAGCTTTGCAATAGGGCCTATATGCTCAGTAATGATTTGATTGATCTCTTTACGTAAATTGGCATGATCGCGACTTTCGCCAACATCTTTTAAAATAACATAACCATACAAGGCGTTGCCTTTTACATCATGCGGGAAGCCTACAATGGCAGATTCTGACACCGCTGGATGTTCGTTTATGGCATCCTCAATTGGTGCCGTTCCCAAGTTATGTCCAGAAACAATAATAACATCATCTACACGACCAGTAATACGGTAGTAGCCTACCTCATCACGTAGTGCGCCATCTCCAGTAAAATATTTGTTTTCGTAAGCCGAAAAGTAGGTCTCTTTATAACGTTGGTGATTGCCCCAAATGGTACGTGCTATGGATGGCCATGGGAATTTTATACACAAACGCCCATCGACTTGATTGCCTTGAATTTCATTGCCATTCTCGTCCATCAACGCAGGTTGAATCCCTATAAATGGTAAAGTCGCATAAGTCGGTTTTGTAGGTGTCGCAAATGGAATAGGTGTAATCATGATGCCACCTGTTTCGGTTTGCCACCAGGTATCTACAATTGGGCTTTTCTTTTTTCCAATATTATCATTGTACCAATGCCAGGCTTCTTCGTTTATAGGTTCGCCCACAGAGCCCAATACTTTTAGCGAGGACAGATCGTGCTTTTCTACAAGCTCTAAACCTTCTTTTGCTAAAGCACGAATTGCTGTTGGTGCTGTATAAAATTGGCTGACTTTATGCTTTTGTACCACTTCCCAAAAACGTCCGAAGTCCGGATAGCTTGGCACTCCTTCGAACATGACGGTCGTGGCTCCATTGGCTAAAGGACCATATACAATATAGCTATGACCAGTGATCCAGCCAATATCTGCAGTACACCAATACACATCATCTTCCTTATATTGAAATACATTTTTAAAAGTGTAGGCTGTGTATACCATATAACCTGCCGTGGTATGAACCATCCCTTTAGGCTGTCCTGTTGATCCCGAAGTATATAAAATAAATAAAGGATCTTCAGCATTCATAATCTCTGGAGCACAATCGGAAGAAGCGGTATCTAATAAAGGTTGCAACCATTGGTCTCGACCGGTTTTCATGTTAATATCCGAATTGATACGTTTTGCAACCAATACCGTTTCCACATCAGGACAATCTTCCAGCCCTTCGTCCACAATACCTTTTAAATCGATGGTCTTTGCACCACGATAAGAACCATCAGATGTAATGACCATTTTACAATCACTATCGTTAATACGTGTTGATAATGCAGTAGCTGAAAAACCAGCAAATACTACAGAATGAATGGCTCCTATTCGGGCACATGCCAAAACTGAAATAGCTAATTCTGGAATCATGGGCAAATAGATACAAACACGGTCGCCTTTTTTGATACCTTGATCTTTTAAAACATTGGCAAACTGGTTGACACGTTCGTATAAGTGCTTGTAGGTAATATGTTGTGCAGCTTCACTCGGATCATTAGGTTCAAACAGAATGGCGGTCTTATCGCCTCGGGTGGTTAGATGCCTGTCGATACAGTTTTCGGTAATGTTGAGTTTTGCCCCTTCAAACCATTTTACTTCTGGTTTTTTGAAGTCCCAACTTAACACCTTGTCCCACTTTTTTCGCCAGATAAAATGCTCTTCGGCCACTTCCTGCCAAAAGTTTTCCGGTTCTCTTACCGATTTACGATAAACTTGGTAATACTCTTCGAGATGTTTGATGTGGTAGTTACTCATTCAATTTAATTTAGAATATTCGAAACGGACTTATTTTTATAGAATATAACTTTAAGCTGACTAAAATACTAAAAATTAATGTTTATTATTTTCAACAAGTAAATCAATTACAAGTTTGAACTTATTTTTTTATATGATTAATAATATTCGATAGAAAAATATTCACATTGATAAAAAGTACAATGATATTTTATTAAATCAATGTTTTGAGGCTCCGCCTGCCCCACTTGGAATCCGGATATTCTCCACAATTTCCTGAACCTCTTTAGGTGGTTTAGGTGTAAATGATGAAATTACCAAAGACACCACAAAATTAATGAGCATTGCTACAGTACCGAATCCTTCCGGTGAAATGTCGAGCCACCAATCTTCTTTTGTACCACCACCAAACCAGTCGAATTTGAATTTCATCATATAGAATAGCATGAGCAAGATCCCTGCCACCATGCCAGCAATAGCACCTTCTTTATTCATGCGCTTATAAAAAATGCCCAAAATAATTGCAGGGAAAAACGAAGCTGCTGCAAGCCCGAAAGCTAATGCCACCGTAGCTGCCACAAAATCGGGAGGATTAATACCGAACCATCCTGCGATAATCACAGCTACCACTGCTGATAAACGCGCAGCTACTAATTCTCCTTTATCAGAAATTTTAGGGTTGATTATCTTCTTTATCAAATCGTGAGAAATTGAGGAAGAGATTACCAAAAGTAAACCAGCGGCTGTAGATAATGCAGCAGCCAAAGCTCCGGCAGCAACCAAGGCAATCACCCAATTTGGTAGACGCGCAATTTCAGGGTTTGCCAATACCATAATATCTTTATCAACCACTAATTCATTTTTTGAAGCATCTGAAACATATTGTATTTTACCATCCTTGTTTTTATCATCAAAGGTGATTAAGCCTGTGGTTTCCCAGTTGCTAAACCATTCTGGAAGGTCATCATATTTTTTATTGCTCACGGTTTCAATCATATTGGTTCTTGCAAAAACAGCAATGGCTGGAGCCGTGGTATATAGAATCGCAATAAACAATAATGCCCAACCTGCCGACTTTCGCGCATCACTCACTTTTTTAACCGTAAAAAATCGAACGATCACATGTGGCAATCCTGCCGTACCGACCATCAAAGCTGCCGTGATAAAAAAGACATCCATGGTGGATTTACTTCCCGATGTATATTCATGAAACCCTAACTCTCTATGCAAACCGTCCAGTTTATCTAAAAGATACATACCATCTGCTCCACTACTTCCAAAGCCTAATTGCGGAATTGGGTTTCCCGTCATTTGAATAGAGATAAAAATGGCAGGAACCATAAAGGCAAAAATGAGTACGCAATATTGGGCGACTTGCGTATAGGTAATGCCTTTCATGCCACCTAATACGGCGTAAAACAAAACGATAAACATCCCTATGATAACACCTGTGTTTATGTTCACTTCCAAAAACCTTGAGAATACCAAACCTACACCACGCATTTGTCCGGCAACATAAGTGAAAGACACAATTAGAGCACATAGCACAGCGACTACTCTAGCCACATTGGAATAATAACGATCTCCAATAAAGTCAGGCACGGTAAACTTCCCGAACTTACGCAAATAAGGCGCTAACAGTAAGGCAAGCAATACATAACCACCAGTCCAACCCATTAAATATACAGACCCATCATAGCCACTAAAAGAAATTAATCCGGCCATGGAAATAAAGGATGCTGCACTCATCCAATCGGCGGCTGTTGCCAATCCATTTGCTATTGGATGTACGCCTTTACCGGCAACATAAAATTCACCTGTCGAGCTTGCTCTGGACCATATAGCAATACCAATGTATATGGTAAATGTTATGCCTACTAAAATCCAAGTCCACGTTTGTATATCCATAGCTTATTTATCGAGATTAAATTTCTTGTCGAGTTTGTTCATAAGCCGGATATAAACAAAAATTAGTATAACAAACACATAGATAGATCCTTGTTGTGCAAACCAAAAGCCGAGTTTGAAGCCTCCTATTTTAATGGTGTTTAATTGGTCAACGAGAAGTATTCCGAAGCCATAAGACACCAAAAACCAAATGGACAATAATATGGTCAGGTATTTTAGATTCTGTTTCCAATAAGTTTTGGCTTTTTGTTTATCTGTCATTCCTTATTTTCTTTAATTCGTAGTATATAAGCCTTTATTTCTTTTGTTACTCTTGGTGCCATAATGATGGTTGCAATCATGGTTGGAATTGCCATTAATGCAAAAAACCCATCAATGAGATTAATCATCATGCTTAACGAGGTCGTAGCCCCAACAATGATGCTAACAATATAAAAATAATTATAGTAATGCTTTTTATCGGCACCAAACAAAAATGACATGCATTTTGTGCCATAATAGGAATATGAAAACAGAGAAGAAATACTAAATATAGCAATGCAAAGTAACAGCAAATATTTCCCAATACCAGGCATGGCATCGGCAAATGCAGATGCTGTTAAACTCACACCATTAGCGTCGCTACTTTGCCAAACGCCAGTAACCAAAATAGCTAAAGCTGTTAAGGTGCATACCACCAACGTATCGATTGCAGGACCAAGCATAGCGACCAAACCTTCGCGAATGGGTTCATCTGTTTTTGCTGCGCCATGTGCCATAGGTGCAGTTCCAATGCCCGCTTCATTTGAAAATGCACCACGACGAATGCCTAATAAAATCAGTCCGCCAAGAACACCTCCAAAAAAGGAATCTCCCGTAAAATTATCAGCAGCAAAGGCATCGGTAAATATCATTATCAAATATTTTGGAACCATATCAATATTGATCCCAAGAATTATCATAACCAATACAAAATATAAAACCACCATAGTCGGCACCAATTTTGACGCCGTTTTACTAATACGCTGTAAACCACCAAGGATTACTACAGACGTGATTGCCACTAAAACAAAGCCGATAACCAAATTAGAGGTAAATCCTATTTCAATTCCATTCGGCACTAATAAAATATCGTTAATTGCTTGTGTTAACTGATTTACATTAAAGACAGGTAATGCACCAACTAATCCGCAGATGCTAAACATAACGGCCAAAGGCTTCCACGATTTTCCAAGACCTTCCATGATAAAATACATAGGGCCACCCTGAAGTTCCCCATTGCTGTCTTTACCGCGATACATAATGGCCAAAGAAGAGGTATAGAATTTTGTTGACATCCCAATAACAGCACTTACCCACATCCAAAATATAGCACCTGGACCACCAATAGAAATCGCCACCGCAACACCTGCAATATTTCCCATGCCAACGGTAGCTGACAATGCTGTTGTGAGTGCTTGAAAATGACTGATTTGTCCGGGATCGTCTGGATCGTCATACTTACCCCGTAAAACCTGAACAGCATGGCCTATAAAACGAAAGGGTAAAAATCTTGATAGAACGAGTAGATACAATCCGCC
>CAXMOQ010000021.1:26168-26479 GCA_964195015.1 uncultured Flavobacteriaceae bacterium
AGTTGTTCCATTTAATGTAGTTAGCCAGTTGAGATTATAAATGTATTAAAAGAATTATACAAAAAATTAAATGTCACAAATAATCTTATTTTAAAAGAAATGTTTAATTTTAAATATTATGGCATACGACGAATATTTGGCAGATAGAATTAGACAATTACTTAAGGAAAAGCGCACTCCTTTTACCGAATTGAAAATGATGGGTGGCCTATGTTTTAAAGTGGACGAAAAATGCTTTGTGGCATCCATATAGACAAAAAATATGGTGATAGTTTGTTAATGGCTCGAATTGGGGAAACTGCTTATGAAAA
>CAXMOQ010000022.1:0-5003 GCA_964195015.1 uncultured Flavobacteriaceae bacterium
CTCAACTTAACGGGGAATTTTCCATTTGCTTTTTTTCTTCTTTTGTCAAGAACTACCGATATGTTATGTGAATATATTTTATCCATAGCATAAAGATAATCATTTGCACAAAATTTGCATACATTTGCACAAAATAAACAACTAATACTTATTAACGAATATTAATATAAACACCTGTAAATAAAGGAGAACATAGATATTACATAACAAAACATAATAAACAGATAGTGGGAATACTTAACTGGCAGTCAAGAGGTCGTCGGTTCGAATCCGATCTTCTCCACTAAAACCAAAAGGCATTCTGTGATTTTTTATAGAATGTCTTTTTATTTCTCTTTATTTGACATTTATAAATGAAATGGTTGTATTTACTACTTCCAGTAATTCTTTGGACAGATCCTTTTTCCCCCAAGGATGAGCGGTCTCAAAAACATGATTTGCGCCATCAATGATTTTTAATTCGCTATTCGGATTCCAACGATGAAGCTTTTTAGCTTCGCCTAACAAGATGTTAGTGTCGTTATCGCCATGAATTATTAAATGTGGGATATTAATTTGCTTGGCTGCCGTTTCAATATTTAACCTTTTTTCGTTGGCTTTAAAATCTTCATAAAACTGATAGTTGTGAGGCATTTGCTGTTTTGTTCTTCCATTTAAAACATATTTAACGCCTTCGTTTTTCCACGCTTCCAAATCACCCATAGTAGCTGTTCTTTTATTAAAGTCACATACACTTGCCCAAGTAATTAAAGTTGTTATTCTGCTGTCTTCTGAAGTTTTGATTGTCGTAATTCCGCCGCCACGGGAATGCCCAATAAGCGTAATATTATTGGTGTTTAAGTCATTATAACAAGGATTGTCTTTTGAGAATATATAATTTATAACGCTATCTAAATCATCCAATTCTTTGGTATAATTATTTTCAGCGAAAGCTTCAAGATCTGGAAAATCTATAGGTTGTTCGACGGTACCGCCGTTGTGTGAAAAATTAAACTTTATAAAACAAAATCCTGCTTTGGAAAAATTGTCTGCCGTGATGTTCCACGCTCCCCAATCTTTAAAGCCTTTGTAGCCATGACAAAATATAATAATGGGTTTCGGAGTATTATTAAGCTCATAGCGGAAGTCCATTAGAATTGGCTTACTGTGTTTTCCCTTTATTACTTGGTTTGTTTTATGAATCATCTATACTTCTTTTTCGATGAAAGGAATGTTAGGGTTACAAATTTCAAGGATGAGTTTTTCAAGCTCTATATAAAAACTGTCCAGAGTAACTTCCGAAATAAACGTGTCTTTTTTTGCATAAGCACCAGCTTTATCCTTTTTAGCAAATTTCAAAAAACCAGAATTCAAATTTTTAAATGAAATGATTCCAGCTTGTACAGGACACTTAAAAGCGCTGTCTTGATTCATCATGTAAGCATACATTAATACCTGGAAACTTTTACTGTACTTGGTATAATCGGTAGTGATGTCTTCCCAATTTACAAGTTCCACTTTGTTTTGATCTACTTTTCCCGTCTTGTAATCAATAATTCTAGTGACACCGTTGTATTCATCTACACGATCCACTTTTCCCGTTAGCCTTATTGGAAATTCTAATTCAGGAATATTAATTTCCACATGGTTATGAGCTTCAATGGCAATAATTTTTATTTGGTTTCCTTGTTTTAAATCTTCAATTTCAGAATTCAGGAAATTTGAGACATAACGTTTGGCAATTTCAAAAATGATGAGGTTCTTACCTTTAGTGATATCACCTTCTTTGTATTCGTTTTTAAAATGATGTGCTACGGTTTTGGCAATATTGGCCTTAATAGCTTTTATAACCGCAACGGATAAAAATTCACCTATTAAAGGTTCGTAAAAATCCTCTAAAGTATTGTGAACAACGGTTCCTAATGTATTTGCGGCGACAGTTTCTTCAACATCGTTCTGTTCTTTTATCCCTAAAATTTTTTGATAATAAAAATCAATGGGATTTCTTATGTAATTGCTTAACGAAGAGGGTGAAAATCCCTTTTCTGCAACTTGCTTTAATTGCTCTAAAACACTAGTGGTCTTTTCAATACTATTTAAAGACTGCTCGATAACGGGTACTGTTGGCGTTATTATTTGATGCTTTATCTTGTGAACACCTTCAAGTTCCAATTGTGTAATAAATCTGCTTTTTTCGCCACCAGTCAATACATCTATTTCCGTATTATATAAAATGTAAATAGTTTTGGCGCGTTGTAACAACCTATAAAAATGATACGTGTACACGGCATCTTTCTCTTTGTAGGTAGGTAGTTTATTTTCTAATTTGACATCGAAAGGAATAAAGGAGTTGTTAGTTTTTCCCGACGGAAGCACGCCTTCGTTTACTGATGAGATAATTACCGTTTCAAAATCTAAAACTCGCGATTCCAACATGCCCATAAGCTGCAATCCTTCTAAAGGTTCACCTTGAAAATCTAATGTTTCCGAACTTAACAATTCCTTATAAACACTATAAAGTGTTGCAATATCTTTTATATGACTGTATTCTGAATTTAATCGTGAAAGCTCATTGAACAACTCATTAAAGCGGAAAAGATATTCTAAGGGCAGCAAATTTGCAGGTCTGTCGTTATCTAAATTCGTTTTAATTTCAAGAATGAGTTGGGCTGAATTGTTCAGAGCGGCACTTACATTGTTTCCCCAATTGCCAAACAGAAGATCTATATATTTAGAAGATGTCTCTAAAATTAAATCTAGACGTTCTTGCGTTAAGTATATTAAATTGTTGGATTGTATGATGTTAATAATTTTTGAAGCCATGTCAACACCATTTTCGAAAAATAACGGGCGAATATACTGATGCGATAAAATGGTAATAACATCTTTAAAATAAAAAGATTTAGTTGCTTTTTTATGAAGGAGAAATAATTGTTCGAATAGCGAAGCCAACGGAATTGACTTTAACGGAAATCCCATGGTAATGTTTAAAGCTTCAATACTTCCCGGAATGGAATTAAGCACAGGGATTAGTAAGTTTTCGTCGCCTAAAACTAGCGCTGTACTGTTAAGGGATTTGTTGTCTTTTTTTAATTGGTTTAATATGGTCCCAATATATTTAGCCTGCCCAATATTTTTTGGAATGCCTATAACCGAAATATTTTTTTCTTCTACATAATTGTTTGTTATCCAATTAAATGGATTATTCTCGAAATATTTCCAATTACTTTTATGTTGTCTTGTAAATAATGCGGCGTCATGATTTGGTTTCTTCATAAACGCTTCGTCAATGTCCCAATATATTTGGGCTAAATCGTTTTGAAGCAATTCTTGAATAATGGTTTCTTCAGCAGCATTAAGTGCATTAAAGCCTAAGAAAACGTGTTGCTTATTTGCATTATTTTGAATGTAAGATTCTAAATTTTCTACGGCTTCTCTGTAAATTAATCCCTGATAACCTGTTTTTTTATTTAGTAGTTGTGCGGTAAAGTGCGTATAGTATTCGTGAAGTTTATTCCAAAATGATAAGTAGTTTTTTACGAATTCTGTTTTGTTGCCTTCTAAGGACCAATGTTCTATATCTTGAATTGCACTTAAATAATTAAATATTTTTTCTTGCGGAATAAGATAACGGTCTATTTCATTAAAATCCTGAAGTAAGATTTGTGCCCATTTAGAAAAGGATTCAAAGGTATCGGCTTCATTTTTTTTTGTAAGCTGAAGGTAGGTACTATAAAATTCGAATAAGAGTTCTGAATTTGAAACTTTTTTGAGTTGCGACAGGGTTTCAACAAACTCTTCTATGCTGATAATCTCTGGCGAGAAAACAGTTTTTTTTACAATTTTATGAAGCGTGTGTTTTAGGAATATTCCAGCACGTTTGTTAGGTAAAATAAAGGTGAGATTAGAAAGATTATATTTATTATTAGATAAATCTTTCAGAACATTAAAAAGGAAACTTGCCATGTTATAAAAATAAAAAACGCCTCGAGATTTCGAGACGTTTTTTTATAAAACTTTAAGAGTTTTTATATAAGATTATTTATTTAAGTTAATCTCAACTCTTCGGTTGTTTGACCTTCCTTCTTTTGTATCGTTAGAAACAAGTGGTTTGCCTTCTCCATAACCTTTAGCGTTAAGTCTATTGGAAGCTATACCATTAGAGATTAAATAATTCATTACAGCATTAGCTCTTGCATCAGATAATGTCATGTTTAATTTTTCACTACCTACGCTATCTGTATGCCCTTCAATATTAAAGTTAGCACGAGGATATTCATTTAAAATTCCTATAATATCTTGCAATACACCTGCAGATTGATCTTTAATAGTTGATTTTCCAGTATCAAATAAAATCGTTTTAGCATAAGCATTTAATGCGGCCTTAACAGCTTCAGGAAGTTCTGGGCAGCCATTATTAGCTACAGTACCAGGTACGTCTGGACATTCATCATCTTTATCTATAACACTATCACCATCTCTATCTGGCCAAGGACAACCACCGTTTGCAGGAGGACCAGCAACAGTAGGACATTTATCATCAGGATCTGCAATACCATCGCCATCAGTATCAGGACAGCCATTATATTTAGCTAGACCTGCAACAGTAGGACATGCATCTTTTGGATCTGGAATGCCATCGCCATCGGTATCAGGACAACCGTTAAATTCTGCTAAACCAGCTTCGTTAGGACAATCGTCTTTACGATCTTCAATACCATCGCCATCAGTATCAGGACAACCATTAAATTCTTCTAATCCTGGAGTTTCAGGACATTCATCTTCCCAATCGAATATGCCATCGTCGTCCGTATCTTTTCCACCAAATTTAATAGTAAGACCTAAACTGTGTTGGAAATGCGTTTGTAAATAATCTTCGAAAGCATGTTTATAAGAAGATTGAAGTGTTAGTCCAATATTTTGATTAAACCAGAAATTGAAACCTAAAGTTCCATTAACTGTTCCTGCTCCAATGTCATCAACCCAAGTATAACCACCACCAACTCCTAAATAAGGATCAAACC
>CAXMOQ010000022.1:5013-24861 GCA_964195015.1 uncultured Flavobacteriaceae bacterium
AATAATGTGACACGGTAAGTGTAGATAATGAAGGTAAGATATTCCAGTGATCGCTAGCGTTAAAATACTCGCTAAAAGTATCACCAAGTGGCGCATCTTCTCCAGTTGGATAAAAGTCTACTGCGTTTACGCCAACGCTAATAGCCCATGGGTTGTTTTCGTCTTGTGCGTAAGTATTGCTAAAGCCAAATACAAGCAACAATGCGAACAATAATCTGCTAAGATTTTTCATATTCAAAAGTTTAATTTTTAAGTGTTAATTGTAAACAAAAGTATGATGTTAAATTTTATTAACAAAGACAAATATATAAAAATATTGCAAATTGGCACTAAAATTAAGAGTTTGGAACGATTTTAAATAACTGAAAGTGATTTTCCAACCCTTATAAAGGCAGATATCGCTTTATCTAAATGCTCTTTATCATGAGCTGCCGATAATTGAACACGTATTCTCGCCTTATCTCTTGGTACTACTGGAAAAAAGAAACCAATGACATAAATCCCTTCCTTTAAAAGCATATTTGCCATTTTTTGAGACAACTTTGCATCATATAACATCACTGGAACTATGGCAGAATCTCCATCAATAAAATCGAAGCCAGCATCTTTTATTCCTTTTTTGAAATAATGTGTATTCCATGCTAATTTATCTCTTAATGAGGTGTCATTAGAGAGCATGTCAAACACTTTAATAGAGGCGCCAACAATAGCCGGAGCAAGCGAGTTGGAAAACAGGTATGGCCTAGATCGTTGACGTAGCATATCAATGATTTCTTTTTTGCCAGTAGTATATCCTCCCATAGCACCACCTAATGCTTTGCCTAAAGTTCCTGTAATAATATCAATTCTTCCTAAAACGCCTTTTTCTTCAAGGGTGCCAATGCCAGTTTTGCCGATAAAGCCTGTGGCATGACATTCGTCAATCATCACTAAAGCATCATATTGCTCGGCTAGATCGCAAATTTTATCTAAAGGCGCTACCAATCCGTCCATAGAAAAAACACCATCGGTAACAATAATTTTAAAGCGTGTCCCTTTTTCATTGGCGGTTATGAGTTGTTTTTCCAAATCTACCATATTGCTGTTTTCGTAACGATATCTGGCCGCTTTACATAAACGAACCCCATCAATAATGGATGCATGATTTAGCGAGTCTGAAATAATAGCGTCTTCAGGACCTAATAAAGGCTCAAATACACCGCCATTAGCATCAAATGCGGCGGCATATAAAATGGTGTCTTCGGTGCCATAAAATTCAGCAATCTTTTGCTCTAAAGTTTTATGAATGTCTTGAGTTCCACAAATAAAACGCACGGACGACATTCCGAAGCCATGCGTATCCATCGCATCTTTGGCAGCTTGAATTACCTCTGGATGTGACGACAATCCTAAATAGTTATTGGCGCAAAAGTTTAAAACAGTTTCTCCGGTACTTAATGTTATTTCTGCCCCTTGTGGAGACGTTATGATGCGCTCTTCTTTATAAAGGCCATTGTCTTTTATGTCTTGAAGTTCTTCTTGTAGATGTTGTTGTATTTTTCCGTACATGATTTTTTTTGCAAAGTTATATTTCTTTTATTTGAATATCGTCATTAATGTAAACAAGAATTTTATTGATGACTTTACAACCCATTTCTTCTAAAATATTTTGATATGCTTCTAACTGAAGCCGATGTTTCCCATCTTCATGCCCAGTTTTGTAATCCACAATAACAACTTCGTTGGCCGAATTGATGATAAGCCTGTCCGGTCTTAAAATATTCCCGTCTTTCGAAATAATATCGCGCTCGTTATAAATAGTATGTTCTGGAATAAAATAATCTTTAAGCTTTGGATGTTCTACAATTTGTATAAGAGTTTGATGAAGCTCCTTTGATTGTTCGGTATTTATTATACCAGAAATTATAAAATCATTAATTACAAAATCGACGTCGTTTCTGGTTGTAATACGAGACATCATATTGTGGATTAGATTCCCTTTTTCTAGAGCCTCTTGTTGTTTTGTATCCCAAAGAAAACCTGAGTTGGTTATCACTTTTATGTTATGACTTTCCTTTGCTGTCGAAATAAATTCGTTAAGTTCTGTCGAATCTTTTATTGATTCTGAAATTGATGTTGTTTTTTTCGAATCACCAAAAGAATAAGAAGATTGAGCATCATCCCAAGCATCAATATTTTTAAGAAAGTTAATAAACATCCCTGAGAAAGTTGAATTGTTACTTATTCCCTTAGCATTTATATCTTTTTTCGAAATGATATAAAGTTGCTCCATTGGTCGTGTTAAAGCCACATAAAGCAAATTAATATTATCGAGTTCAAGTTCAGCTTGATGATTATTATAGATGCGTCTCCCATCATCGCCAAAGTTTTCAAAATCTTTATTGTAATTTAAAAGCGTATTCGAAAACCCATTGAAGGTGTCGGCTTCCAAAGGAAACCATTCTTTTGGCTCAATTTCTTTATAAATATCTAAATCGGCATAAGGAAAAATAACTACCGGGAATTCCAAGCCTTTAGATTTATGAATGGTCATAATTTGTATCGCATCTTGCCCTTTAGGTGATACAATACTTAAGCTGTCCTTTTTCTTTTCAAAATAGTCTATAAAACCAGACAGACTAGCAAACTGTTTTTGTGAGTAATCAAGTACAACATCTAAATAAAACTGAACGTATGCATCAGACGTTTTTACCAAATTAAAGCTTCTTACAATAGTTTCAGCCAAATCGTAAAGCGGCAGTTGTAATAAATTATTTGGATTTATATAAATATTGAAACGCTCAAAACGTTTTAATAATTCGGTTAATTCCAAATGAATATGTTGTTCGAAGAATGCATGTTTATCTTCAATGCTAAAGGGTTTGGCTAAATAATTTAATGCTTCAACCTTAATCTCATTATTGTTTGGCTGAAGCAATAATTTTAAAATATTATTGATGAAAGTGACCTCGTGAGAATTCTGAATTAACATGGTTTCAGACGACATTATTTTCTTCCCATTTAGGCTTAAATGCTCTGCAACAGCAATCCCTTCCTTTTTCTTTCGTACAAGAACACAAATATCCTTTAAAGCAAAACCATGTTCTAAACAATTGGTCACGGTTTCTAAAACCTTTTCGGGATAAATATCGTCACGATTATCTTCTTTATTGATCTCAAGAAATGACATATTAACAAAGCCATTGTTTTCTGAAAACATATTTTGATTGGCTTCGCTATATAGATGTCGATAATCTTCATTACTAAAAACAGTATTAGATAGGTAATTAAAAAACCCATTGTTAAAAGTGATGATTTCTTTATGGCTTCTGTAATTTACGGGCAGGTTTTCAACTTTTTGTTCTACATAAAATGGATTCTTCTTCTTGTTATAGAGGTTGATGAATTGTTCGGCTTTTCCGCCACGCCATCTGTAAATAGCCTGTTTGGCATCACCAACCAACATCGCGCTTCCGCTTTCGGTAGATAATGAATTTCCTATTAACGGAATTAAATTTTTCCATTGTAAAACCGATGTGTCCTGAAACTCATCGATAAAATAATGGCGGAACTTTTCGCCTAAACGCTCATAAATAAAAGGTGTTGGCTGGGTTTTAATTTCGTTGCTTATGATTGTGTTGAATTCTGAAATCAGCATTTTATTCTGGTCGGCTTTTAATGCCTCTAATTCTTTATTTATAGCATTTAAAACAGACAATGGTGTAATGTTTTTATATATTGCTTTTAGGAATCTATACTGAAAAATGTCTTTTTTAGTGTCGTTAAATGCTGAAGCAATTTGAGGTTGAATCTCTTCAACTATTGAAGCAATATCGTTCGTAACACGTTTAGGGTATAATGTTTTGCTTTCTAGATCTTCTTGCCATTTGGCTTCGAAATTTAAGTCGAATCTCTTTTCGGCTAGATTTTTAAAATGTTTAGGTAAATAGCTTCCTGAAAAATCGTTAAACTCCAAACCAGAAGCTTCAATTAAAGTTAATACGCTACGAGATTTTTCAATAACATGTTCTTCTATCGCTTTTATTCGCACTTTCAAAAGCGTTTTTAATTGTTCAAAATCCTCAAGTGTTTTATCTTTTAAACTATCAAGAAAAGGAATGTCATTTTCATTCACTAACAACTTTGCAATCTTATTAAAGTCGTAGGACACGTCCCAACTCTTGTCATCATCAGCTTTTTCAATAGCAAAATCAATGAGGACTTTCGTCAATTTTTTATCGCCTCCTGCTTTTGCAATAAGACTATCCACAGCTTCATTAAGAAGTGATTCTGTGTCCAGTTCTACTTCAAAATTTAAAGGTAATTTTAAATCGTATGCAAAAGTCCGAATTAGTTTATGTGTAAAACCATCGATAGTAGAAACGTCGAAAGCCGCATAATTATGAATAATAGAATTTAGAATACCTTTAGATTTATTGTGAAGTGTATTTGGATCAATTGGTAATTCTTTACAAATAGCTTCAAACATGCTATTTGATGTTTTTAGTATGATTTCAGAAGAAAACTGTTTTAGAGTTTCTATAATGCGCTCTTTCATTTCGCCAACCGCCTTATTGGTAAATGTAATGGCTAAAATGTGTTTGTACTGTTCTTTGTGGTTAGATTTAAATAATATTTTTAAATACTCTTTTACAAGCGTAAAGGTCTTTCCACTTCCAGCAGATGCGTTATAAATTTTAAATTGAGAAGTAACCAAAGATAAATTTTATACCAAAATAAGGAAACTTAATAATATCTTCATGTAAACTTTAATCCTTTATTGTAAATTTGGGATAAAATAAATACTAACACTTAAAATATAAACATTATGGCTTTCGAATTACCGAAATTACAATATGCTTATGACGCTTTAGAGCCTCATATAGATGCTCGCACTATGGAGATACATCACTCAAAACATCATCAAGGATACACAAACAATCTTAATAGCGCTGTTGCAGGAACCGATTTAGAAGGGAAAAGTATAGAAGATATTCTTGGAAATATGGATATGAATAATGGCGCTGTTAGAAATAACGGAGGTGGATTTTATAATCATTCCTTGTTTTGGAACGTCATGAATCCTGAAGGAAAAGGCTATTTGTCTGGAGAATTAAAAGACGCTATTGAAGAAGCTTATGGATCGGTTGATGCTTTTAAAGAGGCTTTTAGCAAAGCAGCAGCGACAAGATTTGGATCGGGTTGGGCCTGGTTATGTGCTCATAAAGGAGGAAAAGTAGAAGTATGTTCTACGCCAAATCAAGACAATCCGTTAATGCCGGGCGTTAGTTGTGGCGGCACGCCAATTTTAGGACTGGATGTCTGGGAACATGCATATTATTTAAACTATCAAAACAGACGACCCGATTATATTAATGCGTTCTTTAATGTGATTAACTGGAATGAAGTAGAGAGACGTTACGCCGAAGGAAAATAAATTAACAAAATTTAAATAAGAGGCTGCCTGAAAAGGCGGTCTTTTTTTTTGATCTAGATTAGTGATAATGGGATTCTCATTTTTCATGGGAATTGAAAATGAAAAAGGTGAACAAGAATGTCCACCTTTTTGCCCCAAATCTACCATGAACTTAACCTACTTATGTTATGGTATGACACAAATATATATAGTTTTAAAGGAATCAATAAAAAATATTGGTTCAAATACTTAAATATTGGCTTAAAAGAAGTTGTAATTAAGAATGAGACTTAATAAAGGTGAAATATTTATCTGAAGGATAACTTAATAAAATAAAAAAGGTGAACAGACGTCCACCTTTTTTGCCCCAAATCTACCATAAACTTAACCTACTTATGTTATGGTAACGGCTAATATATGCAGGCTATAATGTTTCAAAAAAATATAATGGTTTAAATACTTAAATATTAGCCAAAACGAAATTGAAGGCGCAAAATTAATATTGATAAAACTGAATAAAGAAAGAATAAGTAAGTGTTGTAAAATAAAAAAAGGCGAACGAGAGTTCACCTTTTTTTGCCCCAAATCTACCATGAACTTAACCTACTTATGTTATGGTGGCACTAATTTAATTTTATTTTTGTTGTATATACAAACTTTTAGATTAAATGCGTTTTTATCAGATTAAATGTATTTTTTCACGGATTAAATGTATATAAATCAAAATGAAACGTTAATACGCTCTTTCGTTATTTCCTTCATAAAAATTAATAAAAGCTCTGTTTACAACGCGGTTGCCTCCAACAGTTGGGTAGTCTCCGGTAAAATACCAATCGCCTAAATGGTTGGGACAAGCTTTATGTAAATTTTCAACAGGTTGAAATATAATTTTTACATCGGCATTTATGGTTTCGTCACTTAATAATTTGGAGATTTTATTTGAAATGTCTTCATCACTAAAGGGAGCGTAAATTTCTTTCACAAAATTCTTAACATCCTTATCTAGAATATTTACTTGTGCTTTACACTTTTTATAAACGGCTTCAACAAGATCATATTTGTTAATATCCTTTAATAATTCCAAGGCAGCTTTAAAAGCAATAAGGCTTTCTAAATTTGCCATATCAATACCATAGCAATCCGGATATCGAATTTGGG
Organism: uncultured Flavobacteriaceae bacterium; assembly: GCA_964195015.1. Lineage (GTDB taxonomy): Bacteria > Bacteroidota > Bacteroidia > Flavobacteriales > Flavobacteriaceae > CAXMOQ01. Next base: position 11,567 of record CAXMOQ010000022.1, read on the forward strand.
GTGCAGACGATACTACAATTATTTTTTTTGGATGTAGCCTGTCCAGCATTTTAAGGATACTCTTTTTTAGGGTTGTACCACGCACAATACTGTCATCAATAATAACAAGATTATCGGTTGGTTTAATAACGCCATAGGTAACATCGTAAACGTGGGCCACGAGATCGTCCCTGCTACTATCTTCGGTTATAAATGTGCGAAGCTTCACATCCTTTATGGCAATTTTTTCAATTCGCGGTCTTTCCGAAAGAATTTCGGTAACCTTTTCTGCTGAAAGTTCTCTCTTACCATTAAGAATAGTATGCGTTTTTTTTTCGTTCAAATAATCTTCAACCGTTTCTATCATTCCGAAGAAAGATGTTTCGGCCGTATTTGGGATAAATGAGAACACTGTATTCTTGGTGTCATTATCTATAGCTTCAATAACTTTAGGCATTAATAATTTACCGAGCTCTTTTCGTTCTTGATATATTTCGGCATCACTGCCGCGTGAAAAATAAATACGTTCAAAAGAACATGCTTTACGCTCCAGAGGTTCTAAAATTTTCTTTATTGATGTTTTTCCAGATTTTTTAGTAATTAAGGCATGGCCAGGATCTAATTCTTTAACATCATCAAAGTCAACATTAAAAACGGTTTGTATTACTGGGCGTTCTGATGCCACAACGACAACTTCATCATCTTTATAATAATATGCCGGACGAATTCCAGCAGGATCTCTCAACACAAAACCGTCCCCATGACCTAAAAGCCCCGCCATGGCATAACCACCGTCCCAATTTTTTGCAGCTTTCCTTAAGATTTTTGCAACATTTAAGCGTTCGGCTATTAAAGGCGAACATTCGTTTTTATTGTAACCTTCTTTTTTTAGTGTCCTGTATATTTTACTAACAGCATCATCTAAAAAATGACCTATCTTTTCCATGATGGTTACAGTGTCTGTATATTCTTTTGGATGCTGACCAAGTTCTACAAGATTATTAAACAATTCTTTAACATTGGTCATATTAAAGTTACCTGCGAGTATTAAATTTCTATGTGTCCAGTTGTTTTGCCTTAAAAAAGGGTGTACACTTTCCACGCTATTTTTTCCAAAAGTGCCATATCGTACATGTCCTAAAAATAACTCGCCTATGTAAGGGATGTTCTTTTTTTGAAGCGAAACATCATCAACATATTCAGGATGCTCGGTAAGCTCTTTATTAATCCTGTCATTAATTTGTGAAAAAATATCTTGAATGGGTTGCTGTGCAATGGAGCGGACTCGGCTAATATATCTTTCCCCAGGAGCAGTGTCTAATTTTATACTTGCAAAGCCAGCACCATCTTGTCCGCGGTTGTGCTGCTTCTCCATCATTAAGTACATTTTGTTTACACCATAAAATGCACTTCCGTATTTTTCTTTATAAAATTCTAATGGTTTTAAAAGCCTTACAAGAGCAATTCCACATTCATGTTTTAAAGCATCACTCATTACTGGTTGTGTGTGTTATTGTTTATTTAAAAGATTCTGCAATAAATTCAGAATAAAAAACGCGCTCAATTTTGAGTGCGTTGGTTTATGTTAATTCAATTTCAAACTGTGTCAAAGCCTTAAATTGTTGTAATCGCTTATGGACTTCGTTGCTTGAGAGGGTTTTCATTCGCCTGGTCCCAAATTTTTCCACACAAAATGAAGCTAAAGTTGAACCGTAAATAACAGCTTTTTTCATATTCTCAAACGATGTGTCTCCAGTTTTAGCAATGTAACCCGCAAAACCGCCTGCAAAGGTGTCGCCTGCTCCTGTTGGATCAAACACTTCTTCTAAAGGTAATGCAGGTGCATAGAATACATTATCGCCGTTAAACAATAAAGCACCGTGTTCTCCTTTTTTAATCACAACATATTTTGGCCCCATATCATGAATCTTTCTTGCCGCAACAACTAACGAATATTCTCCAGTTAATTGTCGTGCTTCTTCGTCATTTATGGTAATAACATCAATTTTTTTAATGACTTTGTGAAGATCATCTAAAGCATTATCCATCCAAAAATTCATGGTGTCTAAAATCACAAGTTTAGGTTTGACCTCCATTTGCTCAATGACACTTAATTGTGTTACCGGATGTAAATTGCCTAGCATGACAACTTCAGCATCTTTATAATTTTCAGGAACTATGGGATTAAAATTCTCAAGAACATTAAGTTCGGTTACTAATGTATCGCGAGAATTCATGTCGTTGTGATAACGACCACTCCAGAAAAAGGTTTTCCCTTCTTTAACAATTTCAACACCAGAAACGTCTATGCCTTTATTGGATAATAGATCTAAATATTCTTGTGGAAAATCCCCACCAACTATTGAAACAATAGAAGCATCCACATGAAATTGCGAAGCTGCAAGACCAATAAAGGTCGCAGCGCCTCCTAAAATTTTATCGGTCTTTCCAAAAGGCGTTTCAATAGCATCAAATGCAACAGTCCCAACCACCAACAACTTACTCATATTAAGGTTTCAAAATTTGGTGCAAATATAAGGTTTTTAGTCACTAATGCACGAATAATTTATTAGCGAAATAAAAACCACTCATACAAGAGAGTAAGCTCATTACTTCCTCCCAAAATCGGCAGGAATTTCACCCCAGGCTTTGGTTTCCCATTTTACAATAGTGGTGCTATAGGTATTGTTTTTTAACCAGACAACAGCGCGATCTACAAGTTCAAACAACGTTTCGTTTTTATCGTTACGTTCTAGTTTTGTATTACATGTTTTCTTTTTAACCCAACTCATGGCGGTTTTAGAATCAGTATAGATAATATGATTGCTGTTTTTATTTTTGAGAAATGCCAAGCCGTGAACGATGGCTAAAAACTCCCCAATATTATTGGTGCCTTGTTCAAAAGGGCCTTGAATGAAAAGTTGTTTTTTAGTTTTAGTATCAACACCGCGGTATTCCATTTTTCCAGGATTACCGCTTGATGCAGCATCAACAGCGATGGAATTGAAATTTGGTTGTCCAATTTTTTTAAGTTGGGCTTCGGTTAGTTCGCTTTTGAACGTACTTGCTTTGCCAATGTAATCTTTGTAATTGCCCTTGAGCGCTTTTTTAGCCGCTTCAAAAGTTAAGAATGATTTGTATTGTGCGCCTAGGTAATCTTTAATTTGAGCTTTGCAATCGTCCCAAGATTCAAAAACCCCTGTGTGATGCCCTTTCCAAACGGTGTAATATTTTTTTTTCTTTGACATTTTTGTCATTCCCGCGAAGGCGGAAATCTTTTTAGTTTTAACTTTCTTTAAGCAGTAATTTCTCTACCACTTTAGGGAAATGCTCCATTTCTAATTCATGGATTTTAGCAGCAATATCTTCGGCTAAATCGGAAGAACGTACATCGCACTTCGCTTGAAAAATAATCGCGCCTTCATCATAGCGTTCATTTACGTAATGAATAGTGATACCGGTTTCATGTTCTTTATTTTTTACCACGGCTTCATGAACATGTTTGCCATACATGCCTTTCCCGCCATATTTAGGCAATAAAGCAGGATGGATATTAATCACTTTATTGGGGAATTCATTTAAAATATGTTCGGGGAATTTCCATAAAAATCCGGCCAATACAATTAAATCCGGTTGCGCCTTTTTTAAAACATTAAGAATATCGTGGGTTTTAATAAAGGCTATTTTGTTGAAGGATAGCGTGCTAACGTTTAATCTTTTACATCGAGCCAAGACTTTAGCATGAGGATTGTTGGTCAACACCTTAATGACAGATGCATTATTCCCGTTTTGAAAAAAGGTTATTAAATTTTCAGCATTAGTTCCGTTTCCGGAGGCAAAAATCACTATTCGTTTCATCTGCAGCAAATGATGTTAAGATTGTTCGAACAAAAAAAAGAATAATTATTAACAATTAGAAGTTAAAAATCAAATACTTCAAGCGAATTTTAGTAAATTACAAACACATTTTTAAACTAAAGGCGTTTATTAAAATAAAGTTTTTTATTTTTGCCTCCTAAATAAAACTTAAAATTAAAAGATTATGTCAGACATTGCATCAAGAGTAAAAGCGATTATCGTAGACAAATTAGGTGTTGATGAAAACGAAGTTGTAACTGAAGCTAGCTTCACAAACGATTTAGGAGCGGATTCATTGGACACTGTAGAATTAATTATGGAATTTGAAAAAGAATTTGATATTCAAATCCCAGATGATCAAGCTGAAAACATTGCAACAGTTGGTCAAGCTATATCATATATTGAAGCTGCAAAATAAGTAAAACACTTTATGGAACTAAAGCGAGTTGTAGTTACTGGTTTAGGCGCTTTAACACCCATTGGCAATACCATAGATGAATATTGGGAAGGGCTTATTAGTGGGAAAAGTGGTGCCGCACCTATAACCTATTTTGATACTGAAAAGTTCAAAACAAAATTCGCTTGCGAATTAAAAAACTTTACTGCCACCGATTTTCTTGATAGAAAGGAGGCTCGTAAAATGGATAAATTTGCACAGTATGCCATGGTAGCTTCTGATGAAGCTATCGCTGACTCTAAGTTAAATTTAGACGAAGTAGACAAATTACGAGTAGGCGTTATTTGGGGAGCAGGTATTGGAGGTTTGGAAACTTTTCAGGACGAAGTATTAAACTTTGCCGACGGTGATGGAACACCAAGATTTAATCCTTTCTTTATCCCTAAAATGATTGCCGATATTGCGCCGGCAAACATCTCTATAAAACATGGTTTTATGGGGCCAAACTACACTACAGTTTCGGCATGTGCTTCTTCTGCTAACGCCATGTTTGATGCTTTAAACTATATCCGTTTAGGGCATTGTGATGTTATAGTAACAGGAGGAAGTGAAGCAGCTGTAGCCATTGCAGGAATGGGAGGCTTTAATGGCATGCATGCCTTATCGACCAGAAATGAAAGCCCCGAAACAGCATCCAGACCCTTTGATGCGACTAGAGACGGTTTTGTATTAGGTGAAGGCGCGGGCGCATTAGTTTTGGAAGAATATGAGCACGCAAAAGCAAGAGGAGCAAAAATTTATGCCGAGTTTATTGGCGGAGGCTTATCTTCTGATGCCTATCACATGACGGCACCGCATCCAGATGGCATTGGTGTTATTGCCGTAATGAAGAATTGTTTAGAGAATTCCGGGTTAATACCCGAAGACGTTGATACTATTAATACACACGGAACTTCTACACCGTTAGGGGACGTAGCTGAATTAAAAGCGATTAGCCAGGTATTTGGAAACCATGCAAAAAACATAAATATTAATTCTACTAAATCTATGACTGGACATTTGCTGGGAGCAGCAGGAGCTATTGAAGCTATTGCCGTTATTTTGTCCATGGAACACGGAATTGTTCCTCCAACAATTAACCATACCACAGTTGATGAAAACATAGATCCAGAATTAAATTTAACGTTAAACAAAGCTCAAAAACGAGATGTTAAAGTTGCCATGAGTAATACGTTTGGATTTGGTGGTCACAATGCTTGTGTGATTTTCAAAAAAATAGATTGAATCCCGAGTGAAATAAGCCATAACGATTAACTTTATGCATATAATATATATATATGGTTTGTTACATCTGACATTAATTTAAGTTATTGATTATCAGATGAAACATATTCGTAACATATTAGATTCCCGTTCCAAAGGCAACGGGAATTTTTTTATAAAATTAAATAGTATCCTTGGATTTAAACCTAAGAATATTAAATTTTATAAAACAGCCTTTACACACCGTTCTATGAACATCAAGGATAGCAAAGGGAATGCTATTAATTACGAGCGATTAGAGTTTTTAGGCGATGCCATGTTAAGTGCCGTAATTGCTTCGCATTTATATTTGGAAGTGCCTAGCGGCGATGAGGGTTATTTAACTAAAATGCGATCTAAAGTAGTAAGTAGGGAACACTTAAACGAACTAGGAAAAGATTTTGATCTTATAGATTTAGTTGATAGCAAAATACCAAACGGACAGTTTGGAGACAATATTCACGGGAATTTGTTTGAGGCTTTGATTGGTGCTATTTTTTTAGATAGAGGTTATAAATATTGTGAAAAATTCATTAATAAGTGTGTCATTGTTCCTTATGTTGATATTGAAAAACTTGAGGGCAAAGTTATTAGTTATAAAAGTTTACTTATAGAGTGGTGCCAAAAAGAAAAGAAAACATTTGATTATAATGTTTATGAAGACACAGGTAATGATGATACTATTCATTTTGCCGTGAAGCTATCAATAAACGATAAAATTGTATCGAAAGCACGAGCAACTTCAAAAAAGAAAGCGGAAGAAAAAGCATCAAAACGGGCGTTCTTTGTCTACCAAAACAGGATTTCTAAAACCATATAGATTAGTTTATCCACAAATAGTGAAACTATAACGTTTTCGTAATAATATCTTACCAAGATTCGGCAAAACAAGCCTCCATTAACTGTTTTAAATATTATATTTACAAATCATAATTGTAAATTTTGGCGATACACAAATTATTAGTCGATGATTTTGATGATGATTCGTTTGCATTGTTTGCGATACATTGCACAATGGATGATTATCGTTTGGCTTATCTATTAAACAAACAATTGCATATTAATTTGAAAAGAAGGCCACAAAATTTAGATTACAAATACACATCGGCTTCGTATGCAATTTATGAATGGGAGCATACAGCACAACAAGTAACATGGAGTTTAGTTTCCAATATCTGTAAAAAAGAAGAAGAAGGTTTATCTAGTTCTGGAAATTTGTTTAATAACGAACCAAAAATATTAAGGACTCATAATTTGATTTCGGAATATAAAACGGCCAACTATTTACTAAAAATATACAATGATAATTCTCACATTAATGAAAAAACGTTAATAGATAATATTCAAAAAATATCTCAAATCGCGACGGTATACAGCATAGATGTAAATCAACTAAAATCTAAAGACAATTTAATTTTTAATTAATGCCAAAAATAAAGAGAACCAAAATAGTAGCCACTTTAGGCCCAGCATCAAGCACAAAAGAAGTTTTAAAAGCCATGCTTGATGAAGGCGTTGATGTGTTTAGAATAAATTTTTCTCATGCCGATTACGCCGATGTGTCAGAACGCATCAAGATGATAAGAGAACTTGATGAAGCGTTTGGATATAATACCGCGATTTTAGCCGATTTACAAGGTCCTAAACTTCGTGTGGGTCTTATGAAAGAGGAGGTTGTCGTACATGAAGGCGATGAAATAATTTTTGCGACAGGAAAGCAATTTGAAGGCACCAAAGAGCGTGTTTATATGACTTATGATAACTTTCCGCAAGATGCAAAACCTGGAGAACGTATTCTTTTAGATGACGGAAAATTAATATTCGAAGTTGTTTCAACCGATAAAAAAACTGAAGTTAAAACACGTGTTATTCAAGGAGGCCCTTTAAAATCTAAAAAAGGCGTAAATCTGCCAAACACGAATATCTCGCAACCAGCACTTACCAAAAAAGATATTGAAGATGCCATCTTTGCTATTAAAGAAAAGGTAGATTGGATTGCGTTATCGTTTGTTCGTCATGCTGAAGATTTAATGCAACTCGAAGAAATTATAAGTGAACATAGTGTACATAAAATTCCAATCATAGCAAAAATCGAAAAACCAGAAGCCGTAGAAAATATCGATAAAATTGTGGCCTATTGTGATGGCTTAATGGTAGCGCGAGGTGATTTAGGTGTAGAAATTCCCGCCGAAGAAGTACCACTTATTCAAAAGCAATTGGTGTTACGAGCCAAGCGCGCTAGAATACCGGTAATTATTGCAACTCAGATGATGGAAACCATGATTTCTAGCTTAACACCTACAAGAGCAGAGGTTAACGATGTTGCGAATTCCGTAATGGATGGTGCAGACGCCGTTATGTTGTCCGGAGAAACTTCTGTTGGAACGTATCCGGTTCAGGTTATAAAGCAAATGTCCAACATTATTAAAAGTGTTGAAGATTCGCCATTAATTGCAGTTCCGCAGTCGCCACCACATATTCGCACCAAACGCTATATAACAAAATCCATTTGTTATCATGCGGCCTTAATGGCAAATGAAATTAACGCAAAAGCTATTTCAACTTTAACCAATAGTGGGTATACAGCATTTCAAATTTCGGCATGGCGACCTACAGCACATATTTTAGTATTTACGTCTAACACACGAATTTTAACACAGCTTAATTTACTTTGGGGCGTTAAAGCTTTTTTATACGACAAGTTTGTAAGTACAGACGAAACGATTGAAGATGTAAATGCTATTGCTTGTAAAAAAGGCTATTTGGAAACAGGCGATATGTTGGTAAGTCTTGCGGCAATGCCTATAAAAACTAAAGGCATGGTAAACACTTTACGAATTACCGAAATTACAAGCCGCAATCTGTAAATTAAAATTCAAACATTAACTGGACACTTACGCTTTTTTGTTCTAGGGTTTTTATAGCTTTTTCAGTATTCAGGTTGGAGAGTGATATCCCCAACAAACGTACAGAATTACTTAATTTTTCTTGATACAATAAATCTTTAGCGGTTTCAAGAATGATTGCTTTATCGCTTATAAAATAAGGCAGTGTTTTGCTTCTGGTTTGCAAGGTAAAATCGCTATACTTAATTTTTAAGGTTATCGTTTTCCCTGCAACTTTACTTTTGGATAAACGTTTTGAAACCTCTTCGGCAATATGCTCTAATTTTTCAAGCATAAAAATTTCACTTGATAAATTCTCGCTAAAAGTACGTTCGGCGGCTAAAGACTTTCGTGTTCTATTCGATTTCACTTCACTGTTATGAATACCTCTTACAACAAAGTAATAGTACTTTCCAGACTTCCCAAAATGCTGTTCTAGAAAATCTATAGGTTTAGCTTTTAAATCTTTTCCCGTAAAAATTCCAAGCTGATACATTTTTTCGGCAGTAACTTTTCCAACACCATAAAATTTCCGGATATCCAATTGTTCCAAAAAAGGAATGACATTTTCGGGATCAACGGTTTTTTGTCCGTTGGGTTTGTTGTAATCGCTGGCAACCTTGGCAATAAACTTATTAATAGAGATACCAGCTGAAGCGGTTAAACCAACCTCCTTAAAAATTTGAGATCTAATTTCTTTAGCGAGTAGTGTTGCGCTCGGATTCCCTTTTTTGTTTTCTGTGACATCTAAATAAGCCTCGTCCAAGGAAAGCGGTTCCATCAAATCGGTATAATCATAAAAAACGGCTCTAATCTTTTCTGAAATTTCATTATATCTATCAAATCGTGGTCTTACAAAAACAAGATTTGGACATAACCTTATGGCTAAATTCCCGGACATAGCACTTTTTACACCAAAGGTTCTAGCTTCATAACTCGCCGCACTAACAACACCACGTTTCCCGCCACCGCCAACGGCAATGGGCTTGCCCTTAAGATCTGGATTATCTAGTTGTTCTACAGAGGCATAAAATGCATCCATATCGATATGAATTATTTTCCGAATTGGTAAATCGCTTGGCATGATGTAAATTTATGAATTCCTGCGGAGGCAGGAATCTCAATTTATGAGAATTTAAAAAAATGTAATATAATCTCTTCTTTGAAAGAGAAAAAATGGATTTCCGATTTCGCGGAAAGTGAACATGATAGAAATAGAACGTAAATTTTTAGTGAATTCTGATGTATTTAAAGATGAATCTTTTAAAAACACGCGAATCATTCAAGGGTTTTTAAACACAGATGAAAATCGCACAGTAAGAGTAAGGCTAAAAGGAAACCAAGGGTTTCTTACAGTAAAAGGGAAATCGAACGAATCTGGCTTATCCCGTTTTGAATGGGAAAGGGAAATTAGTAAAACAGATGCTGAAGCTTTATTAGAATTATGCGAAAAAGGTGTGATTGATAAAATGCGCTATGAAGTAAAAGCAAAGAATCAAATTTTTGAAGTTGATGAATTTTTTGGTGATAATGAAGGATTAATTGTTGCAGAAATTGAGTTAACAGATGAAAACGAAACGTTCATAAAGCCGGATTGGCTAGGAAAAGAAGTGACAGGAAACATAAGGTATTATAATTCCCAATTAAGTAAGCTACCATTTAATACGTGGAGTTAATAATTAGTATTTAACAAACGATACAATGAAAAAAACAAACCTAATTTTCATCATGCTTATTATTATTTTAGCATGTAAAAAACAAACTGAAAGTATTCAGAAGAATACCAATATTTTTCAAGAAAAAATTACGAAATCTGCAAAACAATTAAAAGAAGAGCTTACAGAAAAAGGCTTTCAAACCTTTGATTATGTTGACACCAAAACACAGGACACCATCTTAATGCAACAGTATTTTATTGCGTTTTTAAAACGTGGGCCTAATCGTATACAAAATGAAGAAGAAGTGGCTTTATTACAAAAAGAGCATCTGGAACATTTAGGAAAAATGTACACGTTAGGTTATGCTGATATTTCCGGACCTTTTGGTGATGATGGCGATATTCGCGGGATTACAATTTACAATGTACCATCACTAAAAATGGCTGATAGTTTAGCCAATGCAGACCCGATGGTAAAGGCTGGACGTTTGGTAATAGAAATGCATCCTTGGTGGGCAGCGAAAGGGTTTCTGCTACGATAGTTTAAACTCATACGCACGCTCTACTTTGCAAATTTTCACATTGTACCAACTATACCAATGGTTTCTGCCTTTTAATTGCGCTTGTAAATGTTCGCTTTGCTTCTTCCAACTTTTTATAGCCTCTAAACTTTCCCAGTAACTAACCGTAATCCCAACTTCATTTCGAACGCTATCAACACCAATAAAACCTATTTGTTGTTTTGCGAGTTTTTCCATTTTATCAGCCATTTCAGAATAGCCTTTAGTGTTTTCTGTTTGTGATGAGGTAAAAATGACGGCGTAGTATGGTTTAAAATCGGAATCCATTTAATCTTCTTTATAAATTTTAACCACTAATTCGCCTTTGTCATTCATAGTAGCTCTAAACATTCCGGCAGTGTTAAATTCCATGGCGAAGTTCCCGTTTTTATCAACAGCAACAATGCCTCCTGTACCACCTAATTTTGTTAATTTATTTTGAATCACTTCTTGTGAGGCTTCTTGTAAAGACAAACCTTTATATTCCATCAATGCCGAAATATCATAAGCCACCATAGCACGTATAAAATATTCGCCCCAACCTGTTCCAGACACAGCACAGGTATTATTATTGGCATAAGTGCCTGCTCCAATAATTGGCGAATCCCCAATGCGTCCCCAACGTTTATTGGTCATGCCTCCAGTTGAAGTTCCTGCAGCAAGATTGCCGTGTTTGTCAAGCGCAGCACAACCAACGGTTCCAAATTTGGAATCTTTAATGTCAGCATCATAAAAGGCGGTTTTATCATCATGGTCGAGCTCAATTTTTTCGATCTCTTTTGTTTTTTGAAGCGAATTAAAGCGTCTTTCTGTATGAAAATATTCAGGATCTACGATTTCTAAACCTTGTTCTTTAGCAAAAGTATCGGCACCATTACCAGCCAGCATAACATGTGGCGAGTTACCCATAATTTCTCTTGCTAAATCAATTGGGTTTCTAACCGTTGTTGTTCCGGCAGATGCACCTGCATTCAATGTTTTTCCGTCCATTATTGATGCATCTAACTCGTTAGTTCCTGCATTTGTAAATACGGCGCCTTTGCCAGCATTAAACAGAGGGGAATCTTCCATAACATTAATGGTCTTGGTCACCGCATCCAAGCTTGTACCTCCACTTTTAAGGACTTCATAACCTGTTCTAATTGCCTCTTCAAGCTTTGCTTTATAGGCAGCTTCTTTTTCAGGCGTCATATTCTTTTTAAGAATTGTACCTGCACCACCGTGAATAACAATTGAGAATTCTGCTTTACTTTGTTCAGATTTATTTTCGACAGTTTGCTCGTTTCCTTCTTGTTTACAAGAATTAAAAACAACAGAAAATATAAATAATAGAATAATTTTCTTCATGAGAATTGAAATAGTGTTTGTGGTTTAAAGATACTCTTTTACTGGTATGTTTCTAGTTAACTAAATATAATAAATTAGTATCTTCGCGACAAATTATTATAATAACTAAAAGTAAAAATATATGGAAGCAGTTGCAACTGATTTCGGAATACAAGAAGCACTTAGCCAATTAGGGGTTAAGGCAATAAACGATGGGACATCTACGGGGTCTAACAATTTTTCTAATGGAGAGATTATTGAGTCTTACTCTCCTGTTGACGGACAGTTAATAGGAAAAGTAAAAACGACAACTAGGGAAGATTACGAAAGAGTAATGACCACGGCAACTCAAGCCTTTAAATCTTTCAGAAACATGCCCGCTCCACAAAGAGGTGAAATTGTTCGTCAGTTTGGCAATAAGCTTAGAGATTTAAAAGAACCTCTTGGGAAATTAGTGTCTTACGAAATGGGTAAATCTTTGCAAGAAGGTTACGGAGAGGTTCAAGAAATGATCGATATCTGTGATTTTGCAGTTGGTTTATCTCGTCAGTTAAACGGACAAACAATCCCTTCAGAAAGACCAGGACACGTAATGAGAGAACAATGGCACCCAATAGGTGTTGTTGGTATTATTTCTGCATTTAATTTTCCAGTAGCTGTTTGGGCTTGGAATACGGCTTTAGCTTGGATTTGTGGTGATGTATGTGTATGGAAAGGTTCTGAAAAAGCGCCTTTATGTTCCGTAGCTTGTCAAAACATTATTGCTGATATCCTAAAAGAAAATAATTTACCAGAAGGTATTTCTTGTACCATTAACGGTGACTACAAAGTTGGGGAATACATGACTACTGATACTCGTATTCCTTTAGTATCTGCTACAGGTTCTACTCGCATGGGAAGAATTGTTGGAGCTACAGTTGCTGAACGTTTCGGAAAATCTTTATTAGAATTAGGAGGAAACAACGCTATTATTATCACGCCAACAGCTGACTTAAAAGTTGTTGTTCCAGGAGCTGTATTTGGAGCTGTAGGTACTGCAGGTCAACGTTGTACTTCTACACGTAGATTAATCATACATGAATCAGTTTATAACAAAGTAAAAGATGCAATTGTCGGTGCTTACGGACAATTAACTATTGGTAATCCATTGGACGAAAAGAACCATATTGGGCCATTAATTGACCATGATGCTGTAAACACGTATTTAGCTGCTATTGAAAAAGCGAAAGCTGAAGGTGGTAACGTATTAGTTGATGGAGGCGTTTTAGAAGGTGATGGTTACGAAAGCGGATGTTACGTAAAGCCAGCTATTATTGAAGCCGAAAATCATT
>CAXMOQ010000023.1:0-24181 GCA_964195015.1 uncultured Flavobacteriaceae bacterium
TCCGTTACATTATAACTTGCCGTTTTAAACAATAGCTTGTCTGCAATAGAAATAAATACAACGCCTTTCTCAACATTTATTTCAATGTCAGGATCGTTAATACCAATTTCACGTTTAAAACTAGTTACAATAGCTAATGTGATACTGTCTTTTTGTGTGATGGCATCTTGTAAACGCGTAATTTTTAAGTCTTTTTCTTTAATACTCTCCAGTGTTTTTTCAACGTTACTGGCGCCTTTTGCCGAAAGCACTGTTAAGTTATCATTGCTTTTACGTAAATCGGCTACTTGTTCCTCTAAAGCAGTTGCTCTCGCTGTAGCTGAAGCTCTATCTTCCAGACAAGAATTTAATTTTACGGTTGCCGTATTTAATAAATCTTGAGTTTCTTTTTGTTTTGCTTCAAGAGCGGAAAACTCTTTTTTCGATACACAAGCACTTAAAAACAACATGCCGGTTAAACTAAATAATATAAGTTTTTTCATAATTTAGGATTAATTTTTAACAATTTGATTTTTCAAAAATATGCAAAAAACAGTTGATTGTAACATCATTAACAAAACTTTTACTAACTATTTATAAACTTTTATAATAATGCTTTTTATTTACGAAATACTCAAAAACAATTGATGCTTTTTGATAATATCCATCTTGTTGTAACCTTATATTTCGTTGTTTTAATAGAGTTGGTATATGGTTAAAAAAACTTAAGTGTGATTTTAAAATTGCAAAGGTATGACTGAATTTTAACTCAAGTGCAAATTTAATGCCTGCTACGCCATCCAGTGCCAAACGTGTTAGCACTAACAAAAACAAATTTCCTTTAGCATTTTTTACCAAGGTGTATAAACTGTTTCTAAAATTTAAGTAGGTTTTTTTCGGATTTGTATTTTCTAAAGTAGCCCCACCAACATGGTACACAGCAGATTGGCCTACACATTTTACATCGTGACCTAAATTGTTTGCACGCCAGCATAAATCTATTTCTTCCATGTGCGCAAAAAACGAGGCGTCAAAACCTTTTAGGTCATCAAAAACGGGCTTCCTTATAAAAAAGCAAGCGCCAGATGCCCAAAATATTTTGGCATTGTCATTAAACTGACCTTTATCTTTTTCAATGGTATTAAAAATGCGACCTCGGCAATACGGATAACCATATTTATCAACAAAACCACCGGCTGCGCCTGCATATTCAAAATAGTCTTGGCATTTATAATCTAAAATTTTAGGTTGAATAATCGCTGTGCTTGATTCTTTCTGAAAGACTTCAATAATAGGCGAAAGCCAGTTTGGTGTTACTTCAACATCGTTGTTTAATAGACATAACACATCTGCTTCTACATGCTTTAAAGCATCATTGTAGCCTTTTGCAAAACCAGCATTTTCTTTGTTCTGAATGATTTTTACTAAAGGGAAATGAGACTCTACAAAATCTACAGAATCATCGGTTGATGCATTATCGGCAAGATAAATAGTAGCTTCTCTTGAATGTTGAATTACAGAAGGCAAAAACTGCTCGAGCAGTGCTTTTCCGTTCCAGTTTAGTATGACTATTGCTATTTTTAGGTTTGCCACGAATTCACGAATGTTTGTTCTTTATTCTCTTTTCTTTGCTCTTTTTTAATCAGAATCTACAGTTTACTTAAACACATACCAAGTACATTTTAAGAAGAATATTTATTCTTTATATTCTGGAATATCGTTTAAAAACAAATATGCTTCAGCTTCAAAATCCATACTACAATAATAATGATTTATTCCATTAGTTATCATTAAATATGTGGCGTTTAAAGCTAGGTTATATCGCGCAATCTGATCGAAAGTATCTTGATTAATTTTAATATTAGCTGCTTTACATTCTACAATTAAATGAATGCTTCCATCGGGATTAAACACTACAATATCATATCGCTTTTGTAAGTTGTTGATACGTAGTTCTTTTTCAACATTCATTAAAGATTTTGGGTAGTGCTTTACCTGAATCAAGTATTGCAAACAATGTTGACGCACCCATTCTTCAGGTTGAAGTACCACAAATTTTTTGCGAATTTCATCAAAAATAAGACGTTTATTTTCGCTACTTTTGAGTCGAAACGAAAACTTCGGAAAATTAAGTTTTTGCATCAAGCAATTAGATTTTTACCAAAGTTAACTTTCAATAATCAAAAACCAAACACCGATGAACTTTTTTGGAATTTGTAATTTTTAATTTGGAATTTATAGAGACTTGGACGAAGTAAAACAACTAGTAACCGACATAAAAAACGGAAAATTAAAACCCATTTACTTTTTAATGGGTGAAGAGCCTTATTATATTGATAAGATTTCCGATTTTATTGAAAACACGGTTTTGCCGGAAGACCAAAAAGGTTTTAATCAAATGGTGTTGTACGGTCGCGATGTTACCATTGAAGATATTATAGGCAATGCGAAACGCTATCCTATGATGGCCGATTACCAAGTAGTTATTGTAAAAGAAGCCCAAGATCTGTCCCGAACTATTGAAAAGTTAGAGGGTTATGCTGCAAATCCGCAACCTACTACGGTTTTAGTAGTGAATTATAAATATAAAAAGATTGACAAGCGGAAAGCTTTGTATAAAACCTTGAATAAAGTAGGCGTGGTTTACGAAAGTAAAAAGCTTTACGAAAACCAAGTGGCAGAATGGATTCATCGTGTGTTATCGCCTAAAGATTATTCTATTTCGCCAAAAGCAGCGCAGATGCTTGTAGAATTTTTAGGAACCGATTTAAGTAAAATCAATAACGAACTGGAAAAGCTAGAGATTATTTTACCTAAAGGCAGTCAAATTACACCAGAGCATATTGAGGAGAATATTGGCATAAGTAAGGACTATAATAATTTTGAATTACGAAAAGCCATCGGAGAAAAAAATGTTGTTAAGGCTCATAAAATTGCCAATTATTTTGCCGAAAACCCAAAAGAGAATCCCATGGTAGTCACCGTGTCGTTGCTATTTGATTATTTTTCAAAATTACTGCATTTTCATGGGTTGAACGATAAGTCACCTAGAAGTGCTGCATCGGCTTTAAAGATTAACCCATATTTTGTGAATGAATACATTACAGCTGCACGACATTTTCCAATGAAAAAAGTAAGCATTGTGGTTGCCACCTTGCGTGAGTTTGATGTAAAAAGTAAAGGTGTTGGCTCTAATGCCGTAAAACAAGGTGATTTACTAAAAGAACTGTTGGTCAGGATTTTGACTTAAATTAATACTAAAGCTTAACAGATTGTATTATAAATACTAATCAAAAATGATATGAAAAAGATATGGATTCTATGTTTGATATTGTTGTTAAGTACTTGCAAAGACACTAACAAATTTCCAGATCCGCTTGAAGCTGGATGGAAGGGCGATAAAGTTTGCGAAATTCTTCATGAAGATGAAAGCTTAAGAGTACTAAAATGTACGTTTCCGCCTGGTGTTGGTCATGAAAGACACTACCATAAACCGCATTTTGGATATACTTTATCTGGAAGTATGTTTCAAATTATGGACACCACGGGAACTAAAATTGTAGATGTTCCTACTGGGTATAATTTTAGCAATAAAAGAGTGGATTGGCATGAAGCCTTAAATGTAGGTGACAGCACAGCGGTTTTCTTGATTATTGAACCGAAGTAATATGTAAATGATTAAAGTGTTATATTGCTTTTAATCTTCTTCTAGTGAATCTAGAGCGATATTATAATCGTACTGCAAATCTTCATGCAGCGTTGCGATCGTTTTTTTAATTAGTGCTATTTGACGTAAGTACACATTTTGTAATCGAACACTACTTTTAATGGTAGGCTTAAAAGTATTTAGTTTTTTGCAAAAATAGAGTAGAAGTTCAACCTCGGTTTCCTTTTGTTGCGAATAGCGAATATACTTTTTGGTGGCAGTTAAAATTTTACGCATACTTTTTCTAATAAAATAATAACTGCTGGTGTTTATAAGTTCGAACTGCTCATCCATGTGTTGTTTTACACTTTCTATATAGGCACTTTCATCAGCAGATTCAAACAGGAAATAAGTTAACAATTCTTTGTTTTCCTTTTTGAATCTGGAGAGTCGCAAGCACAATTCCAGAATTTCATTGTGTGAGCGTTCGTTTAATTCTTCTTTAAGTTGTTTAACGGTAACGGCTTTCATAGTTGTTTTCCGTTAAAACGGAAATCTTTAAAATTGATTTATGCTTTTCCTTTTAATAAATTCACGCTTACAGTTGCTAATTCATTATTTGGGAACGTTGCAAAATAATTTGGGTCTGGATCTAATCCTGCTTCGGTGGCTAGGGCATTAAACACATCCAATTCTAATATAAACTGGTCGGAATAACCATGCGTGGCATCGTAGGCTGTGGCCGCTGTTCTGCCAATATTATTGGCCGTTAGGCTTGGGTTTACTGTGTGTAATTCGATAATAAGCAATCCAAATTTCTCAATATATGGTTTCCACTTTTTAAAATGTTCTAATAGCGAATCTTCGACTAAATTGTTGTTGATACGTTTTCCATGATACGCATAAGCCCCCGTAGATTTACTTATTCTTTTCGTTGGGTTAGGTCTTTCCCAAATGCGATTGTGGTCTAAAAAGGTACGTACGTTGAGTAAATCTTTGAGGTCTATATTGTAATCTTCTTTTAAGTCGTTGGCTAAAAGATCTGGTCTACCAATATCGCCCCAAATAACCTTCGCCCATATATCAGCCTTTATTAAATTAGCGCGTGATACTTTTAATGCTGCTTGATTAAAGTCGGCACCTACTAATAGTAAGGGGTGCTCTTCAAGCAGTTTTCCACGCAGGGTTTGATGTTCAATGACATCAAAAATATGTTGTATAAAAGCACCATTACCACAACCCATATCTAAAATACCTTTGGGTTGTTCATCAATAGGTCTGTTAAACAATTCTATAATTATACGGTCAATGACTTTAAAGTAAGTGGCATGTGCGCCGCCACTTCCCCAAACATTCATCTCTCTGTGTACATGTTTTTCGGTTTCGTCTGGCGAGCTTGTTTGTAATACCAGCGGATTTCCAAAAATAAGCTCGCCCAATTGTACTAAAGTTGGTAAATAGGAGACCGTTACACCATAAGCACTAGCGCGTTTTGCAAAGAACAAGCCTTTTTCTGTGAACTGGTACGTATCTTTCTTTTTGCTAAACCAACCTAAAAAGGAAAAGAAGTCTAATATTTTTTTAAAGCTTTCAGGATCTTTATGATATTCCTGTGCTCTAAAAGAAGCCTCCATAAAATACTTGTGAAATAAACCACTTAAACCTAACAATACAATTATGGGCCCGGCTATAACACCTTCAATATGTTTTAAAATTTGATATTCAACAGTGTCTTTTGTAATATTAGTTAGACCGAAATAATCCTCATAGCTTTTAAATATTTTTTCTAGAACAATAAAGGCGTCAGATCCAATACGTTCATCAGGAAATTTAACAGAATAGGAAAGGAGGTTCACGGCATCTTCGTATAACGGCACTAACTTAAAAGCAGTTTGGCTATGTTGGTTGATTTCAAAAGAAATCGAGTTCGTTTTATTATCTACATGCTGCCGTAGCCAACCTTGAGAACATAAAGTACGCAAGGCTACATTTAAATAGCCTTCATTTGCATTAAATTGAGAGGTAAGCTCGTTTAGTGTTACATTTTTATGCTTTAGCAAATAATCCAGCACGCCTTTCTTATGTAATGCAAATGCAGAAGTTGCTGTAGCTATGCCATCAAGATGTCTAAAAATTGTGTTTCGGAATTGGGTTTTATCGGTCTTGGTAAGCATGCATTATTTGTTTGCTTATAAATATAGAGAATTAACCCATGTAAACAGGGCACGACATTATATAAAAATTAGCCGGGACTCTACTTAACGCAGTTTTGGATAGTCAAAAGGATTAACTTCATGGAATACATTGTAAACAGATTCAAAAACATCTTCGATTGATGGCTTTGAAAAATAGTCGCCATCAGTGCCATAAGCTGGTCTATGGGCTTTAGCGGTTAGCGTTTTTGGTTGACTATATAAATATTGATAGGCATCTTGAGTGTTTAAAATTTCATTCAAGATATATGCTGAAGCGCCTCCAGGAATATCCTCATCAATGATCATTAAACGATTGGTTTTTTGAACACTTTTAAGAATGTCATGATTGAGATCAAAGGGTAATAAGGATTGTATGTCAATCACCTCGGCATCTATGCCAACTTCTATAAGTTCTTTTGCAGCTTGTTCGACAATTCGAAGTGTTGAGCCATAAGAGACTAACGTAATATCATTGCCTTCTTTAAGTGTTTCTACAAGCCCGATAGGTGTTTTAAATTCACCAATATTGCTAGGTTTTCTTTCTTTTAAGCGGTAACCATTTAAACATTCTATGATTAATGCAGGTTCGTCACTTTCAAGAAGTGTGTTGTAAAATCCTGCTGCCTTTGTCATATTTCTTGGGACAAGAACATGAATGCCTCTTACGAGATTTATAATACCGCCCAATTGTGATCCTGAATGCCAGATACCCTCTAATCTGTGACCTCTGGTACGTATAATTAAAGGAGCTTTTTGGCGACCTTTTGTTCGATAATGTAATGTTGCCAGATCGTCGCTAATAATTTGCAGCGCATACATTATGTAATCTAAATATTGGATCTCGGCAATTGGACGCAGGCCTCGCATGGCCATGCCTATACCTTGACCCAATATGGTGGTTTCACGAATTCCGGTATCGGCAATACGAAGTTCTCCATACTTTTTTTGTAAGCCTTCGAGACCTTGATTTACATCACCAATATTACCTACATCTTCACCAAAAATTAAAGCTTCCGGATATTTGTTAAAAATATAATCGAAATTATCACGAATAATAATCCGACCATCGACCATTTCATTATTAACATAGGTAGGTTTTAATTCTTTAATTGTTGTTACAGGCTCGTTCGATTCGCTATATAAATGTGAGCTGAATTTATGTTGAGTTACATCGAAGTAAGTATTAATCCAATTGACGAGCCGCCGCTTTTCGTTCGTATCCTCACTTATAACATATCGCAATGCTTTTCTCGCTAAAGAAATAATGTCTTTTCTAGCGGGTTCTTCAATAGTCTCTAAATCGGTCTTTATTTTTGTTATAAAGACCTTGTTGGAACTAGAGTTAGCCAGAATTTCTAAAATGGATATAACTTCAAGACGTTCTTGATTGATTGGATTTATAATCGCATTCCAAGATGCTTTTTTCCCATCACGAACTTCTTTTTTAATTGCTTTTTCAATTTCCAATAATTCTTCATCGGTAGCAATACCATTTGCAATCACCCACTCCCGCATTTTTGTATTGCAGTCGTGTTCGGATTCCCAGATTAAACGCTCTGAACTTTTATAACGTTCATGAGACCCTGAAGTTGAATGTCCCTGAGGTTGTGTTAATTCCAATACGTGAATTAATACTGGGACATGTTCTTCTCTAGCAATAGTTGCTGCTTTTTGATAGGTATCAATTAAAGCGGCATAGTCCCAGCCATTTACTCTTAAAATCTCGTAACCGTTACCGTACTCATCCCGTTGAAATCCTTTTAAAACTTCGGAAATATTCTCTTTTGTAGTTTGATGTTTTGCATGTACGGAAATACCATACTCATCATCCCAAACACTAATTACCATGGGCACTTGTAAAACGCCTGCGGCATTAAAGGTTTCAAAAAATAAACCTTCACTTGTACTTGCATTACCGATAGTTCCCCATGCCACCTCGTTTCCGTTTACAGAAAAGTTTGTAGTATCAATACCTTTTACATTCCTGTAAATTTTTGAAGCTTGGGCTAAACCAAGCAACCTTGGCATTTGCCCTGCTGTAGGCGAAATATCGGCACTTGAATTTTTTTGGAGTGTTAAATCTTTCCAATCCCCGTTTTCATCTAAACTATGTGTTTCAAAATGCCCACCCATTTGACGGCCTGCCGACATGGGTTCTTTAGATAAATCGATGTTAGCATAAAGCCCGGCAAAAAATTGCTCGATAGTAAGCTCGCCAATTGCCATCATAAAGGTTTGGTCACGATAATAACCTGATCGAAAATCACCATTTTTAAAGGCTTTTGCCATGGCTAGTTGAGGGACTTCTTTGCCATCACCAAAAATTCCAAACTTTGCCTTTCCAGTAAGAACCTCACGACGACCTAATAAACTACATTCTCGACTGGTCACAGCAATTTTATAGTCATTTAAAACTTCAGCTTTAAAATCGTTAAAAGAAATGCTCGTGGCTATGTCAGGATTTGTTTGCATTTATCAAGGTTTAGGTAGATTACAAATTTAGTTAAAGTTTACGGGTTTTGCAAAGCCATAAGTTGTTAAAAAAATTGAATATTATCAACAAAACACAATATTTAATGATAATAATTTATAAAATAAATAAATTGGTTATTTTCATTAAGAATAATTCAAAGCCAAAACAATGGGTTTAGTACCACCTTCTTCTAAACAATCCTAACAGTGCTTGGGGATCTAAAGTAAAGATGAAGCGTATTTTTTCATCGTAATTTGGCTGCCCAATTTCCCAGCCTAGATTCGAGTAAATTGGGAAGTAGACCTCAAAATAATCGGTTATCAAGTTTACGCGTATTCCAGAATCGTAAACAAATTTAGCGTCATGATGTTTATTTTTTACAAAACCAACATCACCGTAAACTTGTAAGTATTTCCAAAGTGTTGTGCTAAAATTAGCGGTGGTAATCCATTGGTTTGAAAATGCGGGATCCAATTCCGATTTAAATCCGCCTTCGGCAATGATAAGTTGCTGGCTAAAAATTCCAGAAGTTTCAGATCTTCCAAAGTAATTGTAATCGAATAGATAATCTGTAGGTCTGTCTAGTGCAAAGCTAAAATAGTCAAGATCTTCTGGGTTATTATTGTATAAAAATGTGCCTGCAAAAAACCTAACGTTTAATTGTCTATTATTTTCAAGTAGTTTGCGATACTCATAATTAAAGGAGAGTTTGCCAAAATCTTTCGATAATTGAAAATCTGTAAACCACCGATAATAGTTTATTAATCCAGGATTGGTGTTAATATATCGGGCATTAAAAACTTTGTAATCGGGTTCAGAATTGCCAGAGATGTTATTTGTGTCTGGATCTTTAGAAATGGTAACATACCTTACATTTAAGCCCTGAAATTTGTTTGATCTAAAATCGTTATGGTCTCTAAATCTAAAGTTAATGTAAGGCGTAATTTTTCTTGCAAATAAATCGGGAGCATAGGAAGAATAATTTCCAGAGACGCCATAGGTTATCTTGTATAAATCTGAATTTTGTAAATCTTGATTGTAATATACGGATGCTGAACCTGTTAATGCATTTGATCTAGTAGCATATTGTAACCCGAATTTATAACTAAAGTTTTTTCTAAGAATGGTGCGATTATAAAGCTTTCCACCAAAAGTAAAGCCGTCATAAATATTATTAAACTCCACTTGCGGCATTAAAAACACCTGATTGTAGCTGGGATCTTCTACATCTTTAATAAGCCGTAATTGTAACGGCTTATTAATAAATAGAAAACTGTTTAATGACTTCCAGTTGTTTCTTCGGTTATATTCTGGAATGACATTATCATAGTTTAAAACTAGCTTATTACTGTTGTTTCTGGGAATTGTGACTGTTTTTTCTCCATGTATATTGTTAATCCATGTTTTGGAGATAATAGAATCATCTTGAAGCGTAAACAGAGAAACGGGCATTTTATTCTTCCGAAGATTTTTAATTGTTAGTGTAATAGAGTCATCATGTTTCTTAACATTTTTAATCTTAAAATCTATTTTTTCTCTTGTTGTGATGTAGTCTTCAAAAAACCAATCAATGTTTTTGGTAGTTTTAGATTTTAACAAGGTTTCAAAATCTTTGGCAGATGTTTCTTCCAATTTATTCTGGTCTAAAAACGTCTTGATTGTTGATTCTAAAATATCTGAATTAATATAATCGTCCAGATATTTTAATCCAATTCCAGCTTTATATTTGTTTGCCAGATTTTTATTAAACTTTAAAAGCGAATCTTTTTGCATACCTAAAGGTTGATCCCTGTTAGTTCTCGCCATGTGCATATAGACAAGTTGGTATTGCTCGTTAAAATTTAAATCGGAAATATGAAACCAACGGATTCCCCAAACTCTAGCCAAAGAGCCAAGAAGCTTCATGTCTGGATAATTATCTTCAAGATATTTTATCATGAAATAAATTTGAAGCCCATCTTTTAACCATTGTTCTTTTCTTGGATTTATTAGCAAAGTATTATCGAGATAATTATTTAGTGCGCTTTTTAATAATTTTAATTCAAATTGAAAATTTGTAGGAAATGGTCTAATAAATTCAGGAAGTTGATTTAAGCCATAAATAGGGTCTTTTTTTACATCAATCTCGGTTACTAAAAGTTTTTTATGCGGATATTCGCCCAAATAACGTGTTATAAATCTGGTTATCTTATCTGTGATAATAGCCTTGTTGGTAGCTTCCAGACCAGATTCGGTAATGTTTGAAAGTATAGAAAAATTATCTGTTTGTATGGTTTTATAAATAGGTAATTTATTTAAAAACAGCCTACTGTCCATTCGGTTTTTTCCTGCTATGAGAACGGTTTGTGTATTTGTGTTTTGAACAGAACTAATGAGGTCTAATTCCGAACTCAACACATAGTTTTTAGGAAACTCAACTTCTAAAGTAATATCGGCTTTGGGTATAAATAAATCGTCTAAATTTTTATTGCTGGAATAGTTCCAATTACCGTCATAAACAGCTGGTGTAATGTACCAATATCTTAAGCTATAATCATAAATCGAAGTCACGCCATAACGTGTAAATTTATCATTTGGAATTTGAATTTTATAAACTAATTTTAAATGGTAACTAGCTTGAGGTAGTAACGGATTTGGCAACTCTACTTTTATAACATCTGTATGTTCCTTTAAGCGTTCATATTTAATATCGATTTGCGTTTCATTCGTTATTGAGGTGATTATTGTATAGCCTCGATCTTCGTTTTTAGCAAAATGAAATTGTGTGTTATATTCTTCAGAAATTCTTTTGGCCAAAGGCGTTGTTTTGGTCGAATAGCTGTTACTCCAATCGTTTAAATAAACAGTTTTTAGCGTGTCGTTTGACGTGTTTTTGTAAACAATATTTTGTTGTATTTGAATTTGATTCTTTTCAATATCAAATCCAGCTTTAAGGTCAATACGATTTTGACCGAAAACCATAATGTTCGAAAAAAGGAATATGAAGCTTATAAATAACCGCAATTTCAATTTACTTTTACGTGCTTAAAAATTTTAACATTCATGATTAGTGTGATAATATAGAGAATTCAACGGGTAAGAACGATTGCAAATTGTTAAGATTTTTGATTAAGCGCGTTGCCATTAAATTTTTAATATAAATGAATCAAAACGATGACTAAAAATTTGGACTTAAACCAGATTCTTTATAAAATGCATCTAATATTTCTATCACTTCATCTGCTGTGTCAACCAAATGGATTAAGTCCAAATCCTTGGTGCTTATGTTTTCAAATTTGTCTAAAAGGGTTGCTTTTACCCATTCAAACAAGCCTTCCCAGAAATCTGTGCCAAATAATATGATTGGGAATTTTTCAATCTTATTGGTTTGTATTAAAGTAACGGCTTCAAATAATTCATCTAAAGTGCCAAAACCTCCAGGCATCACAACAAATCCTTGGGAATACTTTACAAACATAACTTTACGCACAAAGAAATAATCGAAATCCAGGCTTTTATCGTGGTCAATATACGGGTTGTCATGTTGCTCGAAAGGAAGTTCGATATTTAAACCAACGGATGTACCGCCACCCAGATGCGCACCTTTATTGCCAGCCTCCATAATACCAGGGCCACCGCCCGTAATAACGCCATAGCCAGCTTCGACAATACGTTTGGCAACACTTTCGGCTAACTTATAATATTTTTCTTCAGGTTTTGTTCTTGCCGAACCAAAGATAGATACACAAGGGCCAATTTGACTCATTTTTTCAAATCCGTTAACAAACTCGCCCATGATTTTAAAAATAGCCCACGAATCGTTTGTCTTTTTTTCATTCCAACCTCTATGATGTTGTTCTTTTCTCATGCCTTTTATTTTAGTAACGGGCTAATTTAATTCTTTTTTAAGGAATTGTGCGGTATAACTTTTCTTATGTTTTATCACCTCTTCTGGTGTGCCCTCTACAATAATTTGTCCGCCACCTTTTCCGCCTTCGTAGCCAATATCTATAACATGGTCTACCATTTTAATCACATCTAAATTGTGCTCTATAATTAAAACCGTATTGCCTTTATCGGCTAATTTGTTAAGCACAAGCATTAATACGCGAATGTCTTCAAAATGTAATCCCGTTGTTGGTTCGTCCAATATATAAATAGTATTTCCTGTATCCCGTTTACTTAATTCTGTTGCAAGCTTGATACGTTGTGCTTCGCCTCCAGAAAGTGTTGTGCTTTGCTGCCCAAGTGTGATGTAGCCTAAACCAACATCTTTTATGGTTTTTAGTTTATTGAATATTTTCGGGATGTGCTCAAAGTAACCAACGGCTTCATTAATGGTCATGTTTAAAACATCACTAATCGATTTTCCTTTATAACGAATTTCCAGTGTTTCTCTGTTAAAACGCTTGGCCTGGCAGGTTTCACATTCCACATAAACATCGGGAAGGAAATTCATTTCAATGACACGAAGTCCGCCGCCTTTGCAAGTTTCGCATCGGCCACCGGTGACATTAAAGCTAAAACGTCCAGGTTTATAACCGCGAATCATAGCTTCTGGAATTTTTGCAAATAAACTACGAATCTCACTAAAAACACCTGTATAAGTTGCTGGATTACTTCTAGGTGTTCGCCCGATAGGAGACTGATTGATGTCTATAACTTTATCGACGTGTTGCATGCCGTTGATACTTTTATAAGGCATTGGCACTCTTACACCGTTATAAATATGAGCATTTAGAATAGGATAGAGCGTATCGTTTATTAATGTTGATTTTCCACTACCTGAAACTCCGGTAACACCAATCATTTTACCAAGCGGAAATGAAACACTAACATTTTTTAAATTGTTTCCAGTACAACCTTTTAAAGTAATGGATTTCCCATTGCCTTTTCTACGTTTTTTAGGAACTTCAATATGCTTGGTGCCGTTTATGTAATCGGCTGTTAAGGTGTGATGTTTTTTTAATTCTTCAGGTGTACCTTCGCTAATAATTTCACCACCATGTCTTCCGGCTCTTGGGCCAATATCAATGATATGATCTGCATGCTCTATCATCTCTTTATCATGTTCTACAACAATTACAGAGTTGCCAATATCACGAAGAGAAATGAGAGAGTTTATTAACTTTTTGTTATCGCGTTGGTGTAAACCAATACTTGGCTCGTCCAGAATGTATAATACGCCAACCAGTTGCGACCCAATTTGTGTTGCCAAACGGATACGCTGTGCTTCGCCACCTGAAAGCGATTTTGAACTTCGGTTAAGTGATAAATAATCCAATCCGACGTCCAATAAAAATTGTAATCGGGTCTTAATTTCTTTGACGACTTCTTCCGCAATTTGAAATTGTTTTTTGGTTAAATGATGGTGTAAATCATTAAACCAAAGGTTTAAATCTACAATGTCGTTATTCGCCAGATCGGCGATGCTTTTATTATTTATTTTAAAATAAAGCGATTCTTGTTTGAGCCTGGAGCCATGACATAGATCACATTCAATCTTATCCATATACTCTTTAGCCCAACGTTTAAGTGATGTAGAATCGGCTGTTTTAAATTGATTGTCTATAAAATTGGCAACCCCTTCAAAATCAATTTTGTAATCACGCGTAACGCCCAATGCTTTGCTTTCTACCGAAAATTTTTCGTTGCCACCATACAAAATCACTTGCTTTGCATCTTCTGGGATATCTTTGTAAGCATCGGTCAAATTAAAATCGAAGCGTTGTGCAATGAGTTCGAATTGCTTAAAGATCCAACTATTCTTTTCGGCACCATGAGGCGCTAAAGCACCGTTTTTTATTGAAATATTTTGGTCAGGTATAATCTTATTTTCATTCACCTGATATAATTCGCCAATACCATTGCATTTTGGACAGGCACCCTTTGGTGAATTAAAGGAGAAATTATTAGGCTCTGGATTAGGATACGAAATACCGGATGAGGGGCACATTAAATTCCGACTGAAATATCGCGTTTCATTAGTATCTTGATCCAGTACCATGAGCACATCGTTGCCATGGTACATGGCTGTATTTATGGTTTCACTAAGGCGTTTGTTGTGATCGACTTCTTCATCAATTTTTAGTCTATCTATAACAATCTCAATATCATGTGTTTTATAACGATCAAGTTTCATGCCTTTTACAAGGTCGTGTACTTCACCATCGGTTCTTACCTTAACAAAGCCTTGCTTGGCAATTTGCTCGAACAATTCGCGATAATGCCCTTTTCTTGAACGTACAACAGGTGCGAGGATGTTAATACGTTTATTATTGAAACTCTTAATGATGAGTTCTTTAATTTGTTCGTCGCTATAGCTTACCATGGGTTCGCCAGTATTGTAGCTGTAGGCATCACTAGCCCGCGCAAATAACAGCCGAAGAAAGTCGTAGATTTCGGTAATAGTTCCCACTGTAGATCGCGGTGATTTACTCGTCGTCTTTTGCTCGATGGCGATCACTGGAGATAGCCCATCAATTTTATCGACATCAGGACGCTCCAGGCCACCTAGAAATTGTCGTGCATAGGCCGAAAAAGTTTCAATATAACGCCGTTGTCCTTCGGCATAAATGGTATCGAAAGCCAATGAGGATTTACCGCTACCAGACAAACCTGTGATTACTACAAGCTTTTCTCTGGGAATGTTAACATCTATATTTTTAAGGTTGTGCACTCTGGCACCTTGTACCTCAATATGTTCTTCGAAATTGGTCATGGAATTGCAAAGTTGCAAAGGTACGTTTTTTGGATGTAAAAATGAAGTGAGGTTACTTTAGAGTTTTGTGAAGTAAATTAAGATATTAACTAGTTCTCCGCTACGCACAAATCCTTTTGTGTGGTAGCGGAGTATTTATTTAATATTTTGAAAATTATTCAGTCCCTTTAACATTCCCCAAATCCAAGCCTAGTATCAGAATTTTATGAAATGTAGGCAGTTGTGCACCGCTTTCTGTGGTTGTCCAATCGTTCCAAGTGGCTTCCAAGCCTTGAATAGGTAACGTGGAGATCCACATTTTAAATTTTATAGGTTTGCCGTGGACATTAAAAATCCAGAGATAAGAATCGCCAGGTGTAGAGCCGCCAGAAATATAGGTTACTAAAAGGCCTTTGTCTCCATTTTTAAGTGTTACCAAACGACGTTCTGCACCTTGGTCAAAAACTTTATAGGGTGCGACTAACCAAAAAGAATCGTTATTAAAATAGGCAATGGCTTTTTTTATTAGCTCGCTTGCTGTTTCACCATCGACTTTAAATTTATGTACGTAGGCTTTGCTTTCAGAAGGATTATTAAGATTGATGTCAACCTTAAAATCTTTCCAATAGATTAAGCAAGTATTTTCGTCTTTCTGCCATTTATAATGGTGTTTTTTATACGTCCACTCTATATAATTTGTATTTTGAAAAGCTTCGTAGTCAAGAGCGTCTAGCATTTTATAAGCCAAAGTATCGGCTTGTTCGCCTTGAATTCCAGAAGGTAGGTCTTCATTGTACTTAAAAAACACAAAACCAAAAAACAACAAGCTTGGCAGCGTGAAAAAGATAAGCAATCCAACAATTATTTTAACAGATTTTTTGAATTTCATGTGTTTATATCTATTGTTTTTTATTTGTCACATGCTGTTCGCTATTAATCATTCCCTTGGGTGATAGAATTTTTAACATGCTCGTTTCATGATATTAAATTTATCCAATAAATATAACAAGAATAACTGTACCTCACTTCATTAGAGTCTAATATGTCATATGTCACGACTTGAAACCATTTATAAGTTTGGAGAACAACTATCTAAATTCATGATTGGAATTAAAACTCCTAACTTCTGCAAAAGTATTTTGATCTACATTATAAACAACTTCAACAAAAAACTTATCTATTGCATCGCAGTTGATGCGTATGTCTTAAGTAAGGTAGTATCCAAAAAAATACTTTTGCCAATTCTCCACAATAAAAAAACCCATGTAAATAATACGTTTACAAGGGTTTTGATTTTATCTAAATATAGATTTAAGATTTACTCCTCAGCCATTTTTGTATCCATATCGTCGTGGCTACTATGTAAGTGCATCATTAATCCTGTGAAGTCTCCATAAACTTGTTGAAAATTAATTTTACCATCTTCGTTAAAATCGAAAGACTCGTATAATTTTATAACACCAGATTTTGCCGCAACAGAGTCATTACCAGGAAGCGTAACTTCCCAATTTGAATAATGACGTACAGAACCATCTGCTTTTTTAGTGTCTACGTTAACACCTGGCAATAAAACAGGCTCGTTAAGCATTTTAAAATCATAACGGTTCCATAATTCTTTATCGTTTTTTATCATATCGTCCAAACTTATAGAATCTTTAGATTCAAAGCCAGTTTCTCGCATCACAAAATCTGCTGCATATTCGGAATAATCCAGATTTTCATTTTGAAAACCTTCCAAGTTAGCTAATACAGTTTGAGAATTTTTCTCAAAAGCTTCGCTTGCTGAATTATCAACTTTAGGTTGACATGCCATAAAAAATAAGGACAAGCAAAAAATAGAATAAATAAATTTCATATTATTATGTTTTAGTGGTTATTAGGCTTTAAAGTTATACAATTTTTATGATACCGCATTAAAAAACCGCAACCTATTATATTGATTACGGTTAAATTCTACTCTAATTATACGTTTTGTATAAAAAACCAAGATTAGCTATACTAAATTAACTTTCCGATTTTATTTTTCCTCTCCGAATTAATTCTTGTTTAATTTCTTCAAGCCTTAACATTTGCTGTTTCATCTCTTCACGTCGTGCTTGGGTTTGCCTAGTCCTTTCATCTCTAATTTCTTGCTTTCTGGCTTTCTCTTCTAGCCTCAAATTTTCCAATCTCATTTCGGTCTTTTCAACTCTCCTCCTTTTTAATTTTTCTAAATAAATTGAAAACATAGCAGCAATATACATCCCAATAAATAATAGGGCTATTACAATTAATATTACATAACCTTCTTTCATGATTTTGTGTTAAAAAAAATAATATTTATTAAAGATATAAAAAAAAAATTGTTCTGTTAAATTTTAAGGGCAAAGGACTTAAAAAGAAGATAAAAGAAATCCATGACATTAAAAAACCCTTGTTAATTCACAATAACAAGGGTTTTAATTCTAGTGATTAGTAGGTATAGAAGAAGCAAAATAAAGAAATTTTATCGGCCGCTCATGTGAGCATTATAATTCCAGATTTCGTCCCATGAATTAGAAAATGTACGGTCGGCCATATCTAAAAATGCCCGCCAATTATCCTTACCATGTACTTTTTCAAAGGTTTCTTTAAAATTTTCATCTTCATCAAACTCCGTCCAATTTTTATAAAAGCCAACGGTAGCTACATGTCTTCCCAAATCGCCTTGTCTGAATTCGTTATAATAAACGCCCCAAGGATTCACACCATCCATGGCTTTTATAGTTTCACTAACCATCTTATAGAAAGGTTTCACAGAAGAACTATGTCCGTCTTCAATTTCGCCATATCTAATAAAAAGAATTGGATATTTAGAATCGTCGCCATCTAGCATGCTTGTATTAGAAAGCTCATCATCTTGTCTCCAATACTCAATAGTATTCATTTTCTTAATATAAGGCATAACATTGTCTCGCCAGTCTTCGTCATGTCCATTTTCTCCTGGTCGTGTATCATTATGGGAATACATCATTGGCCCCATTTCCCATACAATCTTACCTGCATTTGGTCCCGAACCTATACCGTACACCGTGGCTTTATAGGGTCCTTCTTTGTGGTAGGTCTGGTTGTGTTTTCTCATATTATCACTTAACACCTTTAGCTTGGTGTTATCTGGCGTTAGCATGATACTTTCCCACATACTATAGTCTTTAGAATCGTCTTGGGCATTTACAGTTACCATAGTGCCAAATACCATGGCGACCATAGTCATTAATGAAATTGATTTTTTAATCATAATAAAAAAGTTATTGGTTAGTAAAATTACTATACAACTATTGTATAGCTTCAGCTTTTAATAAAATAATTAGGGGAGAAAATGTATACTATATAATAAATGAAAAACGCTACTTAATCATTTAAGATAAAGGCTCATCATTTGGAGTATTCCAAATATAGTAAATTTTTACATAAAATTGAAAACAAGAAGATTTACTCTTGAATTAATGTCATAAAAAAAGCCTCTCGAATTCGAGAGGCCTTTCATTATAAGTTTCTTTTAACGTCTAGACCTTCATGTTGCCATCTGGAGATGCCACCTTCTAAATCGTAGATTTTTATAAATCCCGCATCTTTCAGTTTTTGCGCACAACGGGCACTCCGCTTACCAGAACGGCAATACAAAACTACAGGTTTAGCTTTATCAAGCTTCTCAATATCTTCATCAAAGCTAAGCGATTTATAATCTATGTTTTGTGAATTTTCTATATAACCTTCTTTGTACTCTTCTGGAGTTCTTACATCTACTAATTGTACATCTTCCAATTCAAGAAGTGTTTCCATTTCTTCAGGAGATACTACCTGAATGTCTCCAGATATTTGTTTATCATTTTTACAACTCGTAGTACTAACTACAAGTGATAGACACATTAAAATTAATAGCTGTTTCATAAAATATATGTTAAGTTAGATGATCGCTCCAGTCCACTCTGTAATGCCACCCAAGAGGTTATAAGCATTTTCAAAACCTAATTGATTCATGATTGCACACGCTTGAGCACTTCTGTTCCCGGAGCGGCAATACACATAATAGTTTTTTTCCTTATCTAATTCTTCCAAATCAAAAATAAAATCTTGACCTTGATAAATATCAATATTAATTGCATTTGGGATAATCCCTTCTGCAACTTCGGCTTTGGTTCTTACGTCTAATACAACCGCTTGTTCATCAGCAGCAAGCTGTGCTGCCCATTCCTCTTGTGTTAAATCTGCCATGAAATAAATTTTATAGATGCAAAATTAACATTTCCTTATAAAATAGACGACAAAAAACAAAAAGTGTTGCATTTTTTTTAAACCTAAACCTTAATGGAGCATCCAATGGCACGGGTTTGTGTTTGTTTTACCTCTTCGCCATTAAGTAAAGCATCTACGGCATTTTCTACATACTTTTCTTTTACAGATGAAGCATCTTTATAATTATCGTCTACGGCACCAATATATCTCACCACATTTCCTTTTTTAGTTTTTTCCAAAACATACATATGTGGCGTTTTTGAGGCACCATATTGAGGATATATTTTCTGACCTTCATCCATTAAATAAGGAAATGTAAATCCTTTAGATTTGGCTCTAGATTTCATCGCCTCAAAACTATCTCCTGGTTGAACTTTTGGATTATTGGGCATAATCGCAATAACTGGATAGCCCTTTAGAGCATATTTCTTATCCAACCCATTAATTCTATCTTCATATAAAACGGCATAAGGACAGGTATTACAAGTAAACGTAATTATAAATCCTTTAGCATCCTTATAATCGGATAATGAAACCATATTGCCATCTACATTTTTTAATTTGAAATTGGTCGCAATATCTCCAATATTATACCCTGAATCGGTAGTAGTTTTATTAATTGCAAAAGCACTAATGAGCATTACCAGTACTACAGCCGATAATAGTTTAATCATTTTTTTCATAATATTTAGTTTAAAAATTGTTTTACTTCGGCTTCCAACGCTTCATATGTAAATGATCCTTCAAAAAACTTACGTGTATCATTTCTGTAAATTATCGTTGCAGGTATTGCTCCAGACCATGTTTCGTCAACTTTAGGGATCCATGTATTCATATCTACATCATCTAAAGCGATAACTTTAGACCTTAATTTTTTTTCTACTATAAAGGGTTTTAATTTTGTTTCATATAAATGCGGAAAGTCTAAACTCACTAAAATAACCTCAACATTTTGTTTGGCATATTTAGCATTTATTTTTTCAAAGTGTGGCAACTCCTTTATACATGGCTTACACCAAGTTGCCCAAAAATTAATAATATACGTTTTATCGTCCTTTTTATTTAAAAACTTTTCCAAGCCATTAAAATTGTATACTTCTAACGTTGCATCTTGGCTATCAATAACTTCAGATTCTTCGTCGTAATTAGCATTGGCGACGTCATTTTTCTTTTGATTGTTAGCACATCCCACAAGAATAATTGCCACAATAATTAATGCTTTAATTTTCATAACCTTAAATGTAATTAATACTTGATTCTTTCAGTAATGTTTAACAAACTTTTATATTAAAATTCAAATAATTCTCTTTCACTTCGCTATATTTGTATATACAACATCATTATAATTAATGAAGATTGAAAAAATTTTAAAAACCAGTATTTCGTTACCATTATCCAAGAAAGCTGTCGTTAATCTTTTATATACCACCAATCAAGTAAATAGCAACCTGAACGATATTCTTAAACCATTTGATATTTCAATTCAGCAGTTTAATGTACTTCGGATTTTGCGTGGACAAAAAGGAAAACCTGCTACGCTGGCTATTGTACAAGAACTCATGATAAATAAAATGAGCAACACCACACGATTAATTGATAAGTTGGTTAAAAAAGGTTTTGTCGAAAAAAATATCAATGCAACTAACAAACGTAAAATTGATATTCACATAACTCACGAAGGATTGAGCTTACTAAATATAGTAGATTTATTAATAGAAAAAGCTGAAGAAAAAATCATTAAACCACTAACTAAAAACGAAACACAAGAACTAATCAGACTACTAGGAAAGATACGGTTAATAGCAGACTAATTCTCTTTAAAATCCTAATAGTCAACGAAAACTACCATATTTTTATGGTAGTTTTCTATTTAATGAAAAAAAATATTGCTTAATTATATTTACATTTCTATATTTGACCTTTCTAATTAAGATTACCCATTGTAACGGGAAATAAATATGAACACAATTTTAAATAATACTTGGTGGTGGAAATCTCGAAACACAAATTCGTGAACTAGACCACTGTATATTTAAAACTCAATATATTAAGGCTTGTCATTCACGACAAGCCTTTTTCTTTGTTCTGAACTTGTTTCAGAATCTAAAAAAGACAAATTTATGAAAGCTTATAAATTAACAACACATTACAAAAAAATATTGGCAGATACCATCACACCTGTGAGTATTTATCTTAAAATAAGGGATAAGTATCCTAACAGTATTTTATTGGAGAGTAGTGACTATCATGCTAACGACAATAGTTTCTCATATATATGCTCCAACCCGATTGCATCTATTAAAGTGGAAAATGAAAGGATTACACAAACATTTCCAGATGGCAATATTGATACCTTAGAGATTACTGAAAACACCAACGTCGCCGAAGAAATCAACAATTTTACAAAACGCTTTAAAGTAGATTCAGACGCACAATTTAAATTCATTAATAACGGAATATTTGGCTACACAGCCTATGATGCCGTTAAGTATTTTGAAGATGTTACTATTTCCCGAAAAGAAGGTTCGATTGATATTCCTGAAATTTATTACGCGGTTTATCAAAACATTATTGCCATTAACCACTTTAAAAATGAAGCTTATATTTTTGCACATTGTTATCATGCCGAAAGCAATATAGATGATATTCATCATCTCATAAAAGCAAAGAGTTTTGCATCTTATGATTTTTCAACTGAAGGAGACATCAACTCAAATTTAACCGATGAGGAATACAAACAACATGTAGAACTAGCCAAAAAACATTGTGCTAGAGGTGATGTATTTCAATTGGTTTTATCAAAAAAATTCACACAAGATTTTAAGGGAGACGAATTTAATGTATATCGCGCATTACGAAGCATAAACCCTTCGCCTTACCTGTTTTATTTTGATTATGGCAATTTCAAGATCTTTGGGAGTTCTCCAGAAGCACAATTAGTGGTAAGCCATGGAAAGGCAGAAATCCATCCCATTGCAGGCACTTTCAAACGTACGGGAAACGACTTAAAAGACGCTGAACTTGCTAAACAATTAGCAATTGATGACAAAGAAAATGCAGAACATGTGATGCTCGTTGATCTGGCAAGAAACGATTTAAGCAGAAACGGAAGCAATGTTAAAGTAGAAACCTACCGCGAAGTGCAATTCTTTTCTCATGTTATTCATTTGGTAAGTAAAGTAACTGGACAGATACACAAAGATGTATCAACCATGCAAGTGGTTGCAGACACTTTTCCAGCAGGAACATTGAGCGGTGCGCCCAAACATCGTGCCATGCAACTTATTGAGCAGTATGAAAAAACAAGCCGCGCCTTTTATGGTGGCGCCATCGGGTTTATGGATTTTGAAGGCAATTACAATCACGCTATTATGATTAGAACTTTTTTAAGTAAAAATCATCAATTACATTGGCAAGCAGGAGCTGGATTAGTATCAAAATCAATTCCAGAAAACGAATTACAAGAAGTTTATAATAAATTAGGAGCATTAACCAAAGCTATTGAATTGGCAGAGGGAATTTAAAAATAAGAAATGAATACTAAAGTATTAGTTATAGATAATTACGACAGTTTCACTTACAATCTCGTCCACTATTTTGAAGATTTAGATTGCGATGTCACTGTCGTAAGAAACGACAAGTTGGAACTTGACGATATAAAACCCTTTGATAAAATTGTATTATCGCCAGGGCCTGGAATTCCGGATGAAGCAGGATTGTTAAAAGCAATTATAGAAACCTATGCGCCTACTAAAAGTATTTTAGGTGTGTGTTTGGGGCAACAAGCCATTGGCGAAGTTTTTGGCGGCACGCTAATTAATTTAGATGAAGTTTATCATGGTGTTGCAACTAATGTCACAATTTCTGTTGATAATGAACCCTTATTTGATGGATTGGGCAAAAACATTGAAGTCGGCCGTTATCATTCTTGGGTTGTAGATGCAAATTTACCTGAAAGTCTTGAAGCGACTTCTTATGATGAAAACGGACAAGTGATGTCCTTGCGTCATAAGGTATATGATGTAAAAGGTGTGCAATATCATCCGGAATCGGTACTAACACCACATGGGAAACAAATATTAGAAAATTGGTTGAATAGCTAAATAAGTTGGCAGTATTCAGTAACAGTAAACATTCAAAAAATAAAAAGTTCCCTTTCCTTTGGAAGGGGTTAGGAATAGGATGAAACAACTATTAAACAGACTTATAAATCAAGAAAACATTTCAAGCGAAGAAGCGAAACAGGTATTGGTAAACATCTCTAACGGGATGTATAACCAAAGTCAGATAGCCTCTTTTCTTACGGTTTTTATGATGCGTAGTATTACGCTAGAAGAGCTAAAAGGCTTTAGAGATGCGCTTCTTGAATTATGTATTCCAATTGATTTGGCAGACTTTAACGCTATTGATTTATGTGGTACAGGAGGCGATGGTAAAGATACTTTTAATATATCTACATTATCATCTTTTGTAACAGCAGGCGCAGGCGTTAAAGTTGCTAAACATGGTAATTATGGTGTATCTTCAGCTTGTGGCTCATCAAATGTGATGGAGTATTTAGGGATTAAATTTTCAAACGATGAAGATTTTTTAAAACACACTATTGATAAAGCAGGAATTTGCGTATTACACGCGCCATTATTTCATCCAGCAATGAAAAACGTAGCACCAATACGTCGTGAATTAGGCGTAAAAACATTTTTCAATATGTTGGGTCCTATGGTAAATCCATCGTTTCCAAAAAACCAAATGGTAGGTGTTTTTAATTTGGAATTGTTACGATTGTATGGCTATTTATATCAGAATACAGACAAAAATTATAGCATTGTTCATGCTTTAGATGGTTATGATGAAATATCTTTAACAGGAAAAACTAAAGTGATTTCTAACCATTCTGAAACCATGTTTTCTCCAGAAGATTTAGGCGTTTCTCAAATTGAACAAGCATCCATTTT
>CAXMOQ010000024.1:0-24076 GCA_964195015.1 uncultured Flavobacteriaceae bacterium
TTTGTCTGTAGGGACCGAATCCACCATCTTTTCCTGGACCTTCGTCAAAAGGGATATTGCACCAGTTTAATGATTTCTCAATGTATTCTTCAGCGCCTTCCACATAACGATTCTGGTCGGTATCCTCAATACGAAGCACAAAAGTTCCGTTACTCTTTTTAGCAAACAAATAGTTAAATAAAGCGGTGCGAACACCACCAATATGTAATGGGCCTGTTGGGCTTGGTGCAAAGCGCACACGAACGTTTTTAGACATTTAGTTTAAATTAAGATTGCAAAGATATGAGAGTAGAGGGCAAAGAGCAAAGAAAACGGTGTAAAGACTAAAGAAAACAAACAATGACAAACGAAAATATGAAACGCCTGTTTTCTACAGTCTTTTTTCTTTTAGCTAAATCAATTTATTCAGAATTTTAACAGAATGTTACCAAGCCCAGTCAATTATACATTAAAATAAAATTGTAGATTAGTAAGTTAAAAATGGGTTCTAAATATAAAGCAGGATTTGACGAATTTTAAAGACATACTGGAAAAGCTGGAAGCTTTTGTTAGAAGATATTATTTTAATGAGCTTATTAAAGGGTCGATTCTATTCTTTTCTATTGGTTTATTGTATTTTCTGGCAACACTTTTGGTTGAGCATGTTTTGTGGTTAAACAGGATAGGAAGAACCATTCTGTTTTGGATATTTGTAATTATCGAGCTTGCGCTTTTCGTGAAGTTTATCGTAATTCCGCTTGCGAAATTGTTTAAGCTTCAAAAAGGGATTAATCATGAAGAGGCTTCAAAAATTATTGGAAATCACTTTTCGAAGATTAACGATAAATTGCTTAATGTCCTTCAGCTTAACCAAAGCGACAGACAATCGGAATTATTATTAGCGAGTATAGAGCAGAAGTCTTCGGAGTTAAACCCAATCCCTTTTAAACTGGCTATTAATTTTAAGAACAATCTAAAATATTTAAAATACGCTGCGATTCCAGTTGTGATTTTACTACTGTCGTTTGCTATTAGCGGATTATCTTGGTTTAGTGATAGTTACAATCGTGTTGTACATTATCAAACCGCATACGAACCACCCGCACCTTTCCAGTTTTTTGTGGTTAATGAAGACTTAAAGGCCATAGAGAATAAAGACTTTATTCTCAAAGTTAAAACGGCTGGGAATGTATTGCCGGAAAACGCTCAAATTACATTTAACAACGAAACGTATTTTCTTCAGCAAAAAGGTATTGGGGAATTTGAATATCTGTTTTCCCAACCCAAATCGAATATAACGTTTCAGCTCTCTGCGAATGAAGTATCGTCTAAGCCTTATACACTTCAGGTTCTTGAAGTACCAACGTTATTGAGTTTTGAAATGGCACTTGATTATCCTACATATACCAAAAAGGAAGATGAAACTTTAAAAAGCACTGGAAATGCCGTAGTCCCACAGGGTACAATTATTACGTGGAAGCTTGACACAAAGGCCACCGAATCGGTGTATTTATATGCAAAAGACACGATGTCGTTCTCACATGATAATTCTGGAGAATTTGTGTCTTCAAAAAACGTGAACAACAATTTTGACTACACATTAAATATTAGTAACACCAATCTTAAAAACTATGAAAGCCTCGCTTTTAGCATTCGTGTAATTAAAGATGAATTTCCTGAACTAAAACTGAAAACAGAAACAGACAGTCTGGATCATCAAACCCTTTATTTTTATGGACAAGTAAGTGACGATTATGGTTTAAGTAAGTTACGGTTGGTGTATTATCCAACAGAAAATGAAGCGGATAAACACTATGAAAATATTCCTATTGGCAACTCAAACTTTGATGAATTTATAAGCGCATTTCCAGATAACTTAAACCTAACTGAAGGTACAAGTTATGAATTGTATTTTCAAGTTTTTGATAACGATGCGCTTAATAATTATAAAAGCATAAGGAGTAAGCTGTTTACTTACAGGAAGTTAACTAAAGAAGAGGAGGAACAAAACCAACTGCAAGAACAAAGTGAAACCATTCAGGATTTAAATAAATCGCTGAAGAAATTTGAAGAGCAAGACAAACAATTGGAAGAGTTTTCTAAAACGCAAAAGGAAAAACCAGAGCTTAATTTTAATGATAAAAAGAAGCTGGAATCTTTTTTAAAGCGTCAGCAGCAACAAGAGGAAATGATGCAGAATTTTAACAAAAGACTTAAAGAAAATCTTGAGGATTTCCAAAAAGAGAATATTAAGGAAGATCAATTCAAAGAGGATTTAAAGGAACGATTAAAACAAAATGAAGAGAAATTAAAACAGGATGAAAAATTACTGGAGGAATTAAAGGAACTTCAGGATAAAATCAACAAAGAAGAATTAAATCAAAAGCTTGAACAACTCGCAAAACAGAATAAAAACAAAAAGCGAAGCCTTGAACAATTGCTCGAATTAACCAAACGGTATTATGTTGGAAAAAAATTAGAAAAACTTCAGCAAGAATTAGAAAAATTGGCGATAGATCAGGATAAACTATCAGAGGAATCAGAAGAAAATAATTCCAAAGAAAAGCAGGAGGAGTTGAATAAAAAATTTGAAGAATTTAAGTCTGAATTATCAAAACTTCAAAAGGAAAATAATGCATTAAAAAAACCAATGGAAGTTCCGCGCAATGAAAAAGAAGAGAAAGAGGTTGATGAAATGCAGGAAAATGCAACAGAGAGTTTAGAGAAAAAGGAAAAAGCTCAAGACGAACAGGAAAAGCAACAAAATCAGAAACAAGCGAAACAAAAGCAAAAGCAAGCGGCTCAAAAAATGAAACAAATGAGCCAAAAAATGCAGAGTGCCATGCAAATGTCTGGTGGCGAACAAATGGGTGAAGACACAGAAATGTTACGACAGATCTTGGATAATTTGGTTGTTTTTTCGTTTGATCAGGAAGCACTCATGGAGCAGTTTAAAAGTATTGAGGTAAATCATAGCAAATATGCATCCTATTTACGTAAACAAAGTAATTTACGAGAACACTTTGAGCATATAGACGATAGTTTATTTGCGCTGTCATTACGACAACCAAAACTTTCGGAAACGGTCAATAAGGAAATTATTGAGGCGTTTTTTAATATTGATAAATCGTTAGAACAATTGGCAGAAAACCGATTATATCAAGGAGTCGCTAATCAGCAATATACTATTACGTCGGCAAATAACTTGGCGAATTTTTTAAGCAATGTTCTCGATAATTTGCAAGAACAAATGAATCCTTCTCCAGGGCAAGGAGGAGATGGCGACATGCAACTTCCTGATATTATTATGAGTCAAGAGGAACTGAATAAACAAATGGAAGATGGATTAAAAAAAGGAGAAAAGGAAGGTAAACAAAACGAAGGCGAAGAAGGAAAAGAAGGCGAAAAGGATGGTAAAGAAAAAGGTGACGGGAAGCAAGGCCAGCAAGGGAATCAACAAGGTGAGGGCGAAGGCTCTAATGAGGATTTGAACGGAGAACTCTATAGGATTTATCAGCAACAGCAACAAATCCGACAAGCGTTAGAGGATAGGCTTTCAAAGGAAGGGCTAA
Source organism: uncultured Flavobacteriaceae bacterium (assembly GCA_964195015.1). Lineage (GTDB taxonomy): Bacteria > Bacteroidota > Bacteroidia > Flavobacteriales > Flavobacteriaceae > CAXMOQ01. Next base: position 3,552 of record CAXMOQ010000024.1, read on the forward strand.
AGGGTTCGGGAAGTAATTTGTTAAAAAAGATGGAAGAGATCGAGATGGAGTTGCTTAACAAGGGCTTTACGCAACAAACACTTCAAAAAATGATGGAGCTACAGCACCAATTGTTGAAAATGGAAAATGCTACTTTTCAACAAGGCAAAGACAACAAACGCAAATCGGAAACTAATAAGGAAGAATTTAACAATAGTACAAAAAGTAAAATCCCAACAGCAAAACAATATTTTAATACGACCGAAATTTTAAACAGGCAAGCATTACCTTTGCGCCAGGTTTATAAGAGGAAAGTACAAGAATATTTTAAACAAGCTGATGATTAATTTTAATTACGAAACGAAGTTTAAGTTAGATAATGAACAAAGCATTTTGCGATGGGTTTCTGGTGTTATTACTTCGGAAGGTTTTAAAGAGGATGAGATTAATTATATTTTTTGTGATGACAACTACCTACATAAATTGAATGTTGAATTCTTAAGCCACGACACTCTTACTGATATTATAAGTTTTGATTATTCAATCGGAAAAAACTTACAAGGCGATATTTTTATCTCAATTGAACGCGTGCGGGACAATGCCCAAGATTTCGAGGTGTCTTTTGAATCGGAAATTAATAGGGTAATTGTTCATGGGATTCTACACTATTGCGGTTATAAGGACAAATCTGAAGAAGATGCCAACATCATGCGAAGCAAGGAAAATTTCTATTTAGAACAGTTGGTTTTAAATTCGTAGAATCGGCGTATATTTGCACTTTCAAAATAAGGATGCTAGCGAATTGTTTCACGTGGAACAATGGTTAGGGTGATTTATACTGAACTTATTTCAGTAAGACGGGAATCTTTAAAATGGGAACAAATATTTTCTAATAAAGAAAGCGATTATGTTTAACGATATGTACGATGTCATTGTAGTTGGTGCTGGCCACGCGGGTAGTGAAGCCGCTGCTGCTGCTGCCAACACGGGAAGCAAGACCTTACTCGTTACCATGAACCTGCAAAACATTGCTCAAATGTCCTGTAATCCCGCAATGGGAGGCATTGCTAAAGGACAAATTGTTCGTGAAATCGATGCGCTTGGTGGTTACAGTGGTATTGTGAGCGATACATCTGCCATTCAGTTTAAGATGCTTAACAAATCGAAAGGCCCTGCCATGTGGAGTCCAAGAGTTCAAAGTGACCGTATGCGCTTTGCCGAAGATTGGCGCTTGATGCTTGAACGAACCCCTAATTTAGATTTTTATCAGGACATGGTGTCTGGCCTGTTGATTGAAAATAACAGAGTTGTTGGTGTAAAGACATCTTTAGGAATTGAGATAAAAGCGAAATCGGTGGTGTTGACCAACGGAACATTTTTAAATGGCTTAATTCATATTGGTGATAAGAATTTTGGAGGCGGAAGAGCAGGAGAAAAAGCGGCAAGTGGAATTACAGAACAATTGGTTAGCCTAGGTTTTAATTCCGGACGGATGAAAACGGGAACGCCGCCAAGAGTTGATGGCCGCTCCTTAGATTTTTCAAAAATGGAAGAGCACCCAGGCGATGTAAACCCTGAAAAATTCTCTTATCTGGATATTACAAAACCGTTAGAACGTCAACTATCGTGTCACATGACGTATACAAGTCCTGAAGTACATGATTTATTGCGAGAGGGCTTTGATCGCTCACCAATGTTTAATGGTAGGATTCAAAGTACTGGGCCACGTTATTGCCCGTCTATTGAAGATAAAATTAACCGCTTTGCCGATAGAGATTCCCATCAATTATTTGTAGAACCGGAAGGTTGGAATACTGTTGAGGTTTACGTTAATGGATTTTCTACATCCTTGCCAGAAGATGTTCAGTTTAAGGCGTTACGTTCGGTTGTTGGTTTTGAAGGCGTCAAGTTTTTTAGACCTGGTTACGCTATTGAATATGATTATTTCCCGCCAACTCAATTGAAGCATACGCTTGAAACAAAACTGGTTGATGGTTTATATTTTGCTGGGCAAATTAACGGTACAACAGGCTATGAAGAAGCCGCTTCTCAAGGTTTAATGGCTGGCATAAACGCAAGTTTAAAAGTGCGGGAAAAGGAAGCATTTACTTTAAGAAGAAATGAAGCATATATAGGTGTTTTAATCGATGACTTAATTACAAAGGGAACCGAAGAACCTTATAGAATGTTTACATCTCGTGCAGAATACAGAACTTTATTGCGTCAGGATAACGCCGATTTTAGATTAACACCGAAAGGGTATGCATTGGGATTAGCAAGCGAAGAGCGTTTGCGTAGTATGGAGGAGAAGCGGGAAAAAGCTGAAAAATTTGTGTCGTTTTTTGAAACTACTAGCGTTACGCCAGAGGAAATTAATCCTGTACTGGAATCTAAAAATTCGGCTGTAGTTAACCAGTCTGGTAAATTATTTAAGATTTTCGCTAGACCGAATATTGAAATGAATGATGTTAGAAAAATTGACAGTGTAGAAACGTTTATTCAAGAAAATAATCTAAATAAGGAAGTGCTCGAACAAACGGAAATACAGGTAAAATATTCTGGTTATATTGATAAGGAAAAGAATAACGCTGATAAATTAAACCGACTTGAAAACCTTAAAATCCCACCTAATTTTGACTTTTCAAAAATAAAATCTATGAGTCTTGAGGCAAGAGAAAAACTCAAGAACATTCAACCAGCAACAGTATCGCAAGCCTCAAGAATCAGCGGTGTTTCTCCTAATGATATTTCGGTATTATTAGTTTATATGGGACGATAATCATGCCATAGTTCCACGTGGAACATAAATTTATGTGAAAACGGGAATCTTATTATTAATTCAAATCTATTCAAAAAAATATTTGTGTATTCGTGGTTAATAAAACGCAAAAGACAACATATTTAACAGTGAAAGACCATTCGGTTTCTGGAGAGGAATTTCAGTTATTGCATGACGAAGCGATGGATATGCTTGAGACTTTTCCACAACCATCTTTAGAAAAATTACCAGAATATTATATAAGTGAAGACTACATTTCACATACCAATACAAAACGGAATTTATTTGAAAGAGCATATCATTTAGTCCGATGGATGTCTCTTAAAAGAAAGCTAAAACTTATAGATAGATTTTCAAACGACAATAAAAACCTTTTGGATGTTGGCTGCGGAACAGGAGAATTTTTACAACTGGCACAACAGCAAGGCTGGATGGTTTCTGGAATAGAACCAAACGAGAACGCTAGGGAATTAGCAAATACAAAAACCAATAATTCAGTATTTGAAATCGAACAACTTTTAAAATTCAAACACCGAAGTTTTGACGTGATTACGCTATGGCATGTATTAGAACATTTACCAAATTTAGAGGAACATATTTCTGTTTTTAAATCACTGTTAAAACCAGATGGTGTTTTAATTATTGCCGTTCCAAATTTTAAAAGTTACGATGCGAAGTATTATAAGAGTTTTTGGGCTGCTTATGACCCGCCGAGACATCTTTGGCATTTTTCCCAAACTTCAATCTCTAATTTATTTTTAAGAGAGGACATGGAAGTTATAAAAACCTTGCCCATGAAATTCGACACCTATTATGTGAGCTTACTTTCTGAAAAGTATAAATCTGGATGGATGAATATTTTTAATGCCCTTAGAATTGGATGGCTCTCAAATATAAAGGCGAAACGCTCGGGGGAACATTCTTCTTTAATTTACATCATTAAAAACACTTAAGTTTAATTTTAACGCAAGTTTTAGCGCCAATAATCTTTATTATATCCAACTACCTTCCGGATTCTTGTAATGCGTTTAAATGCACTTATTTTAAATGTTTTTCAATAAATTACATCGATACTGAAGCTGTTGCCCTATAAATATTTGTTATAGTAACTAATTCACATTAAGAAAGGGTGTGAAAATCTGTTTTACTTTTCTATTTTTGCGCAAGTCTAAAAAACCTAAAACATGAAGAATCTACTTTTTATAGCAATTGCTGTTTTAACATTAGCCTCCTGCCAACCATCCGAAAAAATTGGTTTTGTTGATAACTCTAAATTGATAAATGATTATCAAGAGAAAAAAGATGTTGAAGAAAAGATGAAGGGAAAAATTGAAGCCTTTCAAAAGCGAACAGACAGTTTACGTCAATCATTTCAATTAGAAATAAATGAAGCCGAACTAAAAGCTCGTGGCATGTCTCAAGAAAATTTACAGAAACTCTCGCAAGAATTACAGAAAAAAGAACAAATACTTTCTCAAAGAGTTCAATTTGAACAACAACAAATTGCACAAGAAAGCCAGGCACAAAACGATTCTTTAATTAAAAAAGTTAAGGGTTTTGTTAAGGATTATGGTAAAGCAAATGGCTATTCTTACATTCTTGGAAGCAATGAAGCGGGAAGTGTTATGTTTGGAAAAGAGGATAGCGATCTTACGCAAACAATATTAGAAGCTTTAAATAAAGCGTATAGTAAATAAAAAAACCACACGAATTTAAAACCCTAGCCGAAAGGCTAGGGTTTTTTGTTGGAATATACCCAAAAATAAAAACCTCTGCCACGCAGATGCTTAACAGAGGAAAATCATAAAAGGCCTCTCTCGTCTTTTACTCTTTTTTTAAAAGTAGGTAGGCGTTTACACCAGATTAATATTTTAATAATATGCGATAAAGACTCACGGTTTTGGGACCTGCTTTATCGCATAATTAAATTTGCTTTAACTTTAGGGATACAATTTCTGCTTTTCAAAAAAGCAGAAATTGTTCCTAAAATATAGCTGTAGGTATAATTTAATGAATTGGGGCCTTGGGGGCTTAAATTAACTGGTTTTCTTTTTCAATAAGCTTTTACGCATATTTTAGTAAATCTATAATACCAGGTAATTTATATCTATAACAGTTATAAAAGGAAACACCCTACCTTTTTATTTAATTTTTATTTAATTTTGAATCTGAACAATATATATGACCTGTTTTAATGGAGATAAAACCTAAATCCGTTTGTGAGGAAAAAACCTACGAACAAATTTTTAAGCTACATTCCGAAACTTTGCGAAACTTTGTATACTATAAGTGTGGTGATATACAACAAGCAGAAGATATTGTTCAAGATGCTTTTATTAAACTGTGGAAAAATTGTTCGAAAATTATCTTTGAAAAAGCCAAATCATTTTTGTATACCGTTGCAAGAAATGATTTCTTGAATGAAGTAGCACATAAAAAAATTGTTTTGCGGCATCAGATACATTTGTCAAAAGACAGCACCAATGAAACGCCAGAATTCTTACTTGAAGAACAAGAGTTCATGATAAAATTAAAAAGCGTAATTGCTAATTTACCTGAAAAGCAACGCGAAGTTTTTCTATTAAGCAGAATTGATAAGAAGAAATATTCTGAAATTTCTGAAATTATTGGTGTGTCCGTTAAAGCGGTGGAGAAACGCATGAGCCTTGCATTAATTACATTGCGAGAACAAATAGGTAATATATAAAGTAGGGTAAACAAGAATTTACTTGTTTTAATAGTATAGTGTAATAATTTTTAAAAGATGGAAAAGCAGTATTTTGATAATACTTTTTTGGCACGATGGATTTCGGGTGAGTTATCACATGAAGAAATAGAAGTGTTTAAAAAATCTAAAGATTATCCTCTTTTTAAAAAAATAAATGAAGCTTCACAAACTTTTGAAAACCCATTATTTGATGCAGATGCTTTGTTTAATAAAATGGAACAACGCAGAAGTACACAAGAACAGAAGATAAAACCTCAAGTTATTAAGCTTATTCCCAATTGGGCATATGGCGTTGCTGCTTCGGTTATAATTGCTTTTGGGATATTTTATGTTATAAATATGGCTTCGCATTATCAAACAGATTTTAACGACCAATTAGCAGTAGTATTACCAGATCATTCTAAAGTGGAGCTTAATTCAAATTCTCAATTAGATTTTAAATCAAGACAGTGGGAAGACAATAGAGAAGTAATGCTTAATGGTGAAGCTTTTTTTGACGTTGAAAAAGGAAAATCGTTTAATGTGCATACAAATCAAGGCATCATTGAAGTTTTAGGAACAGAGTTTAATGTGATATCTAGAGACAATTATTTTGAAGTTCAGTGTCATGAAGGCAGAGTTAGGGTTTCTAGTAGCACAACAAATAAAGAGCTTATCCTTCTTCCGGGTAATGCCGTGAGAGTTATAAATAACACAGATCTGGAAGCATGGGATTTTACTCAAACCAAACCAAATTGGTTGTTAAATGAGAGTACATTTGTAAACATGCCCTTGTCTCAAGTCATAATAGCTTTAGAGAATCAGTTTAAGGTTACTTTCGACATATCTAAAATCGATACAAACAACCGATTTACAGGTGGGTTTTCCCATAAAGATTTAAAATTAGCCTTAAAAACCGTATTCATCCCTATGGAAATTTCTTACAAGGCTAATGATGAGAACACCATTATTCTTCTAAATTAAAACAACAAAAGCTGAACCAAACGTTAAATTTTATTATTATTGTTATAAATTGTAACAACAAATGAAGTTTAAGTTAACCCTTCTTGTTTTTTTATGTTCATTTTATTTAATGGCTCAAGAAAGGGTATCTGTGAGCTACTCCAATTCGTCATTAACCGATGTTGTTAGTGATATTGAAACAAAGTTCAATATCAAACTATCATATAGTTCAGAGCTTGTAAATAACCAATTTATAACGTTTCAACAAGAAGATGTTACTCTGCAAGATCTCTTTAGAATTGTTGAAGAGCAGACTAATATGGCGTTTAGTAAAGTATCAGAACGCTATTATATCATTAAAAAACAGTCTCAAATTAATCTTTCAGACACACAGCAGTTGGATGAAATATTAATAAAAGAATATCTTACTTCTGGCATAAGTGAAAACAAAGACGGCTCTATTAATTTATCCCCAAGCAAACTCGGGATTTTACCGGGGCTAACAGAGCCGGATGTTTTACAAAGCCTACAATTAATTCCAGGAGTTCAAAGTCCAAATGAAACGGCATCAGAGTTGTATATTCGAGGGGGAACTCCAGATCAGAATTTAATACTTTGGGATGGTATAAAAATGTATCATTCAGGTCATTTTTTCGGGATGCTTTCTGCCTTCAATCCCTATATTACAGACGAGATTACGCTTTATAAAAGCGGCACCAAGGCACGATATGGAAACAGAATTTCGGGCGTTATAGATATATCTTCAGATAATGATATCCCTAAAGCTATCGAGGGTGGTTTCGGATTTAATATGATAAATATTGATGCATATTTAAAAGCTCCATTAAGCAATTCTACGGCTATTCTATTTTCCATAAGACGATCATTCACCGATGCTTTTAAAACAGCAACCTTTAAGAATTTATCGAAAAGAGTTTTTCAAGACACTAAAATTTCTCAAGGCAATAAAGTGTTTGAAGATGATGAGGTTACTATCACGAAAGATCTTTTTTATTTTTCTGATATTACATTTAAAGCTATTGTTAAACCAACTGTTAAAGACGAAATTGTGTTTAGTAATTTGATTACAAAAAACAAATTGGATTATGGTTTTTTAATTGAAGAATTTGATGAAGCCTCAAATGACAAGTTGGATGTAAAAAATCTAGGATCCAGCATAACATGGAATCACAATTATAATAATGCTTTTTCGCACCAATTAAAGGGCTACTATTCTAATTTTGATTTAAAATATGTTGGCTCTAATAGTATTTCAGATGAATTTAGTGACCAATTAAGCAAGGAAAATAGGATTGATGATTTTGGACTTTCATTTGACTCACAGTGGAAGGTTAATGCATTGAATATTTTTGGATTTGGTTATCAATTTTCTTCAAATAAAGTTAAATATGCTTTGAGCTTTAAGGACAGTGAAAGTCCGGAGGACGATTACAACGAATCAAATACAGAAACAAATGACACACATGCGTTATATGCAGACTATCAATATAATAAAGCAGATAAATGGTTTGTCAATCTTGGATTAAGAACTAATTATATTTCTGTTTTAGATAAGGTATATATTGAACCTAGGTTGCAATTCGAAACCAGATTACTTGAACATCTGAAACTTAAAATGTCTGCTGAAAGCCTGCATCAAGCAGTAAGCCAAGTTGTTGAATTTAGCACCCAAGAGTTTGGTTTGGAAAACCAAATTTGGGTATTATCTGATGGCGAGCGCATACCTTTATTAAAAAGCATTCAATTTACAGCTGGATTTGTTTTTAATAAAAATGGCTGGAATTTAGATATTGAGGGTTATTATAAGGACATCAAGGGATTAACATCCTTTACCATTGGTTTTGATAATGCCGATGATTTCTTTTCAGAAGGAGAAAGCCATGTTTTAGGTTTAGATGTTCTACTTAAAAAGCGAATTGAGAAATATAGAACCTGGTTGGGCTATTCGCTTATAAAAAATGAATTTAATTTTAGCAATATTAATGATGGAAATCCGTTTCCAGGAAATTTTGATATAACCCATAGTCTGTCTTGGTCACATACGCATGAATGGAAAAATTTTAATGTTTCTTTAGGATGGAATATAAGAACAGGAATTCCATATACTAAAGCATTGGGCTTAATTGACACCGCTGACGGTACGGTAATTAATTATGATGAAATTAATGCAGATCGCCTACCAAATTATCACAGATTGGATATTTCAACAACTTACAAATTCAATGTTTCTAAAAACGAAAAATGGAAAGGAAAACTAGGCTTTTCTTTATTTAACATTTATAATGTAGAGAATATATTAAGCAGAACTTACGATAAAGGACAAAGTCCAGTTGATAATACCGAAGTGCTTTTGGAAGTCAATAAAGTATCTTTAGGGATTACACCAAATCTCTTATTTAGAATCGAGTTTTAGTTTTCATTATTACTGTAAAATGAAAATGCTTTTGACGCCATAACAACTTTGATATCTCCAGTACCTATTAATTCACCATCGGCTTGAATAAACGGGAATTCATCATTTAAATGGGTTTCAATAATTATAGAAGGAGACTTAAATGAAAACACTTTTTTTACGTCGACAATTTTCCCATTAAAAAGCTTACTTACGTTTTTAATGATATCGAATTTACTGAAGTTTCCAGCGATACTAACATCAAATAAACCATCAAAAGGATTCGGTGTTTTCGTAAGCTGCATTCCGCCACCGGAATACTTACATAATCCAATGAGAACCATTAATGTTTTTCCTGAAACCACTTGCGAATTAATAATGGTTTTGGAATGAAAGTTTTTAAACGAAAATAAACCCACAAATGTTCCTGCTAAATATGCCAAAGCACCAATGTGTTTATATTTGTGAACCTTGCTTACCACATAGCCATCAAACCCAATGCCAGCAAGGTTATTAAAATATACTGCTGATTTTTTTTGCCCAATAAATTCAATTTTGCCAATATCTTGTTTAGCGACATTTCCATTTTTAATGAGTTGTATGGCTTGTTCAATATTACTTGGGATATGGTGTGTTTTAACCCAATCATTTCCTGTTCCAATCGGGATTATACCAACATTAATTTCCGAAGAGATTACGACATCTTGCGTCATGATAGCATTTACAATATTATGAAGCGTACCATCACCACCAACACTTATAAAATTTTTGATTCCTTCCCGTATAGCTTGATGAACAAGAGCGACACTATGTTTATGGTATTCGGTAAAAGCATGATGGAAATTAAAGCCATAGGCTGTTAATAATTGCTTAATCCCTGTCCATTTTTTTCTACTTGAACCATAACCAGAGGTCGGATTAATAATGACAAACCATGCTTTGGAATTTACCATGCAACTAGGCGGATTTTTTATGAAGCAATCGCGTAAGTTTAATAGACAGATCGGTTAAAATTATCTTAGAGTTACCATTGCGTTCTATATGATATATTGCATCTTGAAGCTCATTATTTATATCAAGAATGTTATTTTCATGAACAAATGGCGCAAAATTTTCAAGTTTAAAATTTTCCGATTTGGGTTCTGTAAAAACCAAGGTCTTTGCTTCATAATTAAACAATAATGCCTGTCTGAAAAACTCTAGACAAAACTGTAAAAATTGTTTTTGTGTTTCACGGCCTGTACTTGCAATTTCTTCGCTCCAAGACATTAAATCATGAATTGCCGTTTTATTTCCTTTTGCCTTAAAGGCACTTCTTATCCAAAAGACAAACCATGCTTCAAATTGTAAATCTTCAGAATCTTGATATACAAGATCACAAGCTTTATTATAATTTCCATTTGCTTGATGAGCTATTTTTGTAGCGGCTGCAATTTCCAAAGCGTAATTTTTAATCAATGCCTGTTGGATAACGATTTCGGATAACGGTGGAAAATGAAGTGCCTGACATCGTGATTTTATGGTATTGATAATTTGATCTTCATCTTCGGCAATAAGAATGAAAATTGTTTTATTTGGAGGCTCTTCAATAAGTTTTAATAGTTTGTTGGCACAAGATGTATTCATTTTCTCTGTCATCCAAATAATCATGACCTTATAACCACCTTCATACGATTTTAAAGCTAACGATTTTACAATATCATGTGCCTCGTCCACACCAATTTGCCCTTGCTTGTTGTCCACACCAAGTAATTTATACCAGTCAAATAAATTCCCGTAAGGCTGTTGGCTTAAAAGCTGTCGCCACTCTTCCATAAAATGATTAGAAACAGGATGACTTTTAATTCTGTCATTAGTAGTAACAGGAAAAGCAAAATGTAAATCAGGATGCGAAACACTCTTAAATTTTAAATTACAAGCCTCGTTTCCAGAATTATTTTCTCCATTTGTGTTATTACATAAAATGTATTGTGCATAGGCAATAGCCATGGGTAAGGTACCACAACCTTCGGGACCAACAAACAGTTGAGCGTGCGGAATTCGACCGTTATCAACACTACGTGTTAAATGATTTTTAATATAATCTTGACCTAAAATATTAGAGAATAGCATGAAGCAAATATAAATTATTTCATTAATGTAAAAGCAGTAAGTCCGATATAAAAGACAGATTATCGATTTTTCAAAAAAGCCAAAAACATTGAACCTAAATTAATGGTTGATTAACCATTTTTTTGGGAAGCTAAATCATTTTTTATTAAAATTGAATCCTATTAGTCCATTCCTCTCTCATTAATTTAATAAAGATAAAGCTATGAATAAATTCAGAAAAATATTGCTGTTTTTAGTTGTATCATCTTCTGTGATGAGTGCTCAAAACGCGAATCAAGGTTTTGAAGGTTTAACTGAAGACAATTGGAACTACAAATCTAATATTCCTTTTTATGCATTTAGTAATAATACAGATTTGTGGAACGTTTTTTCAGTCAGCAATGGTAGAATTGATGGAGCCTATAAAGGAGTATCCTATGTGGCGGGGCGAGATCTGGACAATCCTTATTCAGAATCGGTTAGCGGGGAATCTTCTCCAGAGCACATTCTTACATTCGACCCTGTAGTACTTAATGGAGCACCAGCCGAAGTGTCTTTTAGGCTAAACTATGCATTTTTGGATAAAAATGATTATATCTCTTATGATTTGGTTTATAATAATGGAACCAGTTGGAATTCACCAGACGTACATGTTGATGTCTTTAAGACCTCACAAAATGCTAATTTCTTTACAAACGACTGGCAAGAATTTAGTTATAGCATCCCTTCGGGCAAAACACATGCAAGATTGCGAATCGTTATGTATCAAAACGGAAATGGGTATATTGGGCTAGATAATTTTCAGCTATTATCCTTTCCTTTATCTACTACAAATAATATAATTGATGGGTTTTCATTTGGTCCAAACCCGGTAAATGATGTTTTAAAGTTAAGAGCAAAAGTCATTCTTGACAAAGCTGTTGTTTATGATATTTTTGGAAAGAAAATAATAAACCAGAACGGAAACTCCAGAGAAATGATATTGGATATGTCAAATTTATCAAGTGGTATATACCTAACAAAAGTTGAATCAAATGGTCTCTCTCAAACAATAAAAGTGATTAAGAAATAAGAAGCTTAATCAGTTGGCATTGGATCATTTTAGAGAATCCGGGTAAATTTTTAAATTACTCGGATTCTTAATTTATATTTGTAGCTCAAATATATATCCATGAAGACTCTTAACGACTTTAATTTCCATAATAAAAAAGCTTTAATTCGTGTTGATTTTAATGTGCCTTTAAATGAAAAACTTGAAGTGACTGATGCTACAAGAATTGTTTCGGCTAAACCCACCATTATTAAAATTTTAGAAGATGGCGGAAGCTGTATTCTTATGTCGCATTTAGGGCGCCCAAAGGGTGTTCAAGATGAATTTTCGTTACGTCACATTGTTGATACCGTTGAAGAAATTATTGGCGTAGAAGTAAAATTTGTATCAAATTGTATTGGACAAGAAGCGGAAAATGCCACTGCAGCGTTAGAGCCAGGACAGATTTTATTATTAGAAAATTTACGATTTCATGAAGAAGAAGAATCTGGAACCCTCCATTTTGCAGAACAACTTTCTAAACTCGGTGATATTTATGTAAATGACGCCTTTGGAACCGCGCATAGAGCACACGCTTCAACAACCGTTATTGCCCAATTTTTTCCGGAACATAAATGTTTTGGAAGCTTATTAGCACAAGAAATTAAAAGCATTCAGAAAGTTTTGGAAACGGGTGAAAAGCCGGTTTTAGCAATTCTTGGAGGCGCAAAAGTATCATCAAAAATTACCATAATCGAAAACATTTTAGATAAAGTAGATCATTTAATTATTGGAGGTGGAATGACTTTTACATTTATTAAAGCGCAAGGGGGCAAAGTAGGAGATTCAATTTGTGAAGATGATAAAATGGAATTGGCATTAGAAATTTTAAAACAAGCAAAAGCAAAACATGTCGAAATACATTTACCTGTAGATGTTCTAGCGGCAAATGATTTTAGTAATGACGCGGATATACAAATAGTTGATGTTGATGCTATTCCAGATGGATGGCAAGGATTGGATGCAGGTCCAAAATCAATTGAAAACTTTCATAAGGTTGTAAACAGCTGCAAAACCATTCTTTGGAATGGGCCTCTTGGCGTTTTTGAAATGGAAAATTTTGCTCATGGCACTGTTGCATTAGGAATTTCTATTACAGAAGCTACTAAAAATGGAGCATTTTCACTTGTTGGTGGCGGGGATTCGGTGGCTGCTGTGAAACAATTTGGGTTTCAAGACAAAGTGAGTTATGTAAGTACTGGCGGTGGCGCCATGCTTGAAAGCCTTGAAGGTAAAGTGCTTCCAGGAATTGTTGCGATTTTAAAATAGCAGCCTTAAACTTAAATTTTTCAATTCCAAATAAAGTATACGATTTCAGCGCGAATAGCGTTCAACAATAAATTATCATAAATGACTTTCAGATTATTTTTAATTGTCCTTATATTGAATTTCAAGTTTGGATATTCCCAAATAAAAGATTCTATTCCCGATCAGGAAGAAAGCATAGTTTCTGAAATATCTGAAAAAGAAATTAGTTCTGATTCAATAATCGATGGGCAAATACATCTCGTAACCGAAGTGAAACCAGTTTCGGATTCCTTATCAAATAGACGTTTAGAAGATCATAAGGAAGCCTCAGATTTGGATGAAAAATGGCTAGACGAATTATATAGTTCATCGTTATATGATACGATTTACAAATCCGTGAGAGAGCTCAAGTTTGATTCTATTTATTATCCAGATCTTCCAACAGATACACTTAAAAAGCGCTTGGCATTACTCAATGCTAAAACACCGTTTAATATTGAATATAACCCATCTCTGGAAAGCGTCATAAAAAGCTACTTAAAAAATCGAAAAGAAACACTCGAGCGTTTGATGGCATTGAGCGCATACTATTTCCCAATGTTTGAAGGCGAGTTGGATAATCACGACATTCCATTGGAAGTTAAGTATTTGGCTATTGTAGAATCGGCTTTAAAACCAAGAGCAAAATCCAGAGTTGGTGCTACAGGATTATGGCAGTTTATGTTTGCTACCGGAAAGCAGTTTGGGTTAGATGTAAGCAGTTATGTTGACGAGCGAAGTGATCCTATAAAATCTACAGAAGCAGCCTGTAAATATTTAGCCAGTTTATATAAAATTTTTGGGGACTGGGATCTTGCACTTGCGGCCTATAATTCTGGGCCAGGCAATGTTACTAAAGCCATTAGGCGCTCTGGAGGCTATCAAAATTATTGGAATATCAGACCGCATCTTCCGCGTGAAACAGCAGGGTATTTACCAGTGTTTTTGGCCACCATGTACATTTTTGAATTTGCCGAAGAACACGGGTTTAATCTCCAGAAACCAGAGGTTACGTATATTGAAACCGATACGGTTCGCGTAAAGCAAATGATAACTTTAGACCAAGTATCCGAGCTCACTAATGTTCCTATCGAAGAGTTGCAATTTTTAAACCCATCTTATAAACTCGATATTATCCCTTTTATTAAAGATGAAAACTACACTTTAAGATTACCGAGGGAGAAAATAGGACCATTTGTAAACAATGAAGAAAACATATATGCTTTTGCAAAGGCAGAGTTTGATAAACGAGAGAAACCATTGCCACAATTTTTTGAATCGAAATCCAGAATCCGTTATCGGGTAAAATCAGGCGATTATTTAGGCAGGATTGCGAGACTTTATGGTGTTAGAGTGAGCCAGATTAAACGATGGAATGGGTTGAGGAGCAATAATTTACGTATTGGACAACGCCTAACTATTTATCCGCGAAAACCACCAACAACGTCTTCGGGAGTTTTAAATAAAGTTTCAAAAAGCGAAGCTCTTTCTACTGATGCTAAAATATATACCGTGCAAAACGGAGACTCATTATGGAGTATTTCACAAAAATTCCCAGGAGTTTCTGTTCAAAATATTAAAGATTGGAATGGTATTAGTGGTACAAAGTTAAAACCAGGAATGAAACTTAAAATTTCTAAAGGATAAGGAATTCCTAAAAACAAAATTCAATGATGCGAAAAACTATTTTAGCGTTTACTCTGTTTATATTATTCACAGCCTGCAACGAAGGCAAATCAACCAATCAACGAATATTATCTAACTCTTCGGGAAACATCAATAATCTATGTGTTGTTTTAGATAACGAGACGTGGCAAGGACAGGTTGGAGAAGCCATAAGAAGCACATTGGCTGCTCCAGTTTATGGTTTACCACAGGACGAGCCCTTGTTTAATATAAGTCACATCCCGACAAAAGTTTTTTCGGGTTTCGTGACTAAAAATAGAACGGTTTTAATAATTGAAAAAGGCAAAAAAGCAGAAATTAAAATTGCGAGTAATGTGTTTGCAAAACCTCAAAAAGTAGTAGTGATATCTGGGCAAAATAATCAGGAGATTATCGATTTGATTACCAATAATTCTGAAAAGATTATTGATGCTTATAAAACTGAAGAAATAAAAGAAAAGCAACGCCGTATTAAAAAATCACTTCATAAAAATAAAACGATTGAAGAAGGATTGGGATTGACCATTAATTTCCCATCAGCTTATAGAATCGCTAAAGCAGAAGATAATTTTTTCTGGATAAGAAAAGATATTACTACAGGAACAACTAATTTAATGGTTTATGAACTGCCAATTGATGCCGTAAAACGTACAGATAGTGTCGTAAACAGAATTATTAAAGTAAGAGATTCTATTGGTAAAGCACATATCCCTGGTCCGACAGAAGGCACGTATATGATTACAGAAGAAGCATACGCACCTTTTCTTCTAGAAATTATAATAGACAATAAACCTGCACTGGAAACTAAAGGCACTTGGGAAGTGAAAAACGCATTTATGGGAGGTCCTTTTGTTAATTATATAATCGAAGATAAAATTAATAACCGACTCGTTGTTGTCGAGGGCTTTGCATTTGCGCCATCGGTTGGAAAACGTGATTATATGTTTGAGCTTGAAGCAATAATTAAATCGATTAAAATAAAGTAAAAAAAAGCCAACACATCGTGTTGGCTTTTCAATTTTAAAAGAATAAACTATTCTTTTTTATCGTCCGAATCCTTTTCTTCTTCTTTGCTAGCGTCCTTAAACTCTTTAATACCACTACCAAGTCCACGCATAAGTTCAGGTATTTTTCTTCCGCCAAATAATAATAAAACAACAACAGCTATTAAAACTATTTGTGGCCAACCAATAACCAATGGTAACATGAATAAGCTCATAATGTGTTCATTTAAAACGCAAAGTTAATAATTAAAGTTCAATATTTTCGTTTTAAACACAACTTTAGTTTAAACTAAAAGCGCTTATGAGATAAATTTATTTAATTTTGTTTCAACATGAGTGAAAAGAAAAAGACGGCTAGAAAAATAACTCAAAAATTACTTCACAAGTACCGCTTGGTTATTCTTAATGAGGACACATTCGAAGAACGCATATCCTTTAAGCTAACGCGTTTAAATGTATTTGTGTTGGTATCTATATCTACAATATTATTAATAGCAGCAACAACGGTACTCATCGCATTTACACCATTAAGAGAATACATTCCTGGATATTCATCAACAGCCCTAAAAAGGCAGGCGATAGAACTCAATTATAAGACCGATTCGTTACAGCAAGTTATAGCTTTAAATGAGCAGTATTTTTCATCAATCAAAAAAGTATTGGAAGGCGATGTAAGCACGGTAGATTTTAATAGAGACTCCATTGTTGAGGCGGCGAAACTAGATGCCAGCGAAATAGATTTAAATCCAACTAGAGAAGATTCTTTACTTCGTGAAAAAGTAGATAAAGAAGATAAATATAATTTGTTTGAATCGGCAACTTCAACGGCAAACTTCGTTCTATTTCCACCCGTTAATGGAACTATAAGCGAAGGTTATGATGTTAAAGAAAAACACTATGCTATTGATGTTGTTGTGGCTAAAGACACACCAATAAAAGCAACAGCCGATGGCACTGTAATTTTTGCCGAATGGACTGTTGAAACAGGCTATGTGATCATTATTGAACATAGCTATAGCTTAATTTCGGTGTATAAACACAATGGTTCAATAATCAAATCGCAAGGCGATTTAGTAAAAGCAGGCGAAGTCATTGCGACCTCGGGAGACACAGGCGAACTGTCTACTGGCCCACATTTACATTTTGAACTTTGGAGTGATGGGTATCCTATAAATCCAACAAATTTTATTGATTTTAAATAATGATATCATTAAAATCGGCATTAGCAAAACCTTTTGCAAAACGTGTTTATAATAATATTCAAAAATGGGCTTCGAAGCCTATTGAAACACAGCGAAAAGTATTCGAAAATTTAATAGCCGAAGCGACCTCAACGCAATTTGGAAAAGATCATGATTTTGTAAGCATAAACACTTATGAAGACTTTGTTAAGCGTGTTCCGGTAGGGGATTACGAAGATCTTAAACCTTATGTTGAATGCGCTGTCGCTGGAGCCGATAATATACTCTGGAAGGGAAAACCTATTTATTTTGCCAAAACATCTGGAACGACATCTGGGGCAAAATACATCCCTATTACAAAGGAAAGCATGCCTAGTCATGTGGAGTCTGCACGTAATGCTATTTTAATGTACATCCATGAAACAGGACATATAAAATTTGTTGATGGCAAGATGATATTTCTTCAAGGAAGCCCTATTCTTGAAAGCAAAAAAGGTATGCAATTCGGACGTCTTTCTGGTATTGTCGCGCATTACGTCCCTAAATATCTTCAAAAAACCGTTTGCCCTCTTGGGAAACCAATTGCATTGAAGATTGGGAAACTAAAGTGGATGCTATTGTAGAAGAGACCTTGAGGGAAAACATGACCATCATTTCGGGAATTCCGTCTTGGGTGCAAATGTATTTTGAAAAGCTTCAGCAGAAAACAGGAAATAAAGTGGGCGACATCTTTAAAAACTTTAACCTTTTTATTTTTGGAGGTGTTAATTACGAGCCTTACAGGGCAAAATTTGAAGATCTTATAGGACGACAAGTAGATAGTATAGAATTGTATCCGGCCAGCGAAGGCTTTTTTGCTTTTCAAGATAAGCAGAATGAAAAAGGTATGCTATTGCAATTAAATTCAGGTATTTTTTATGAGTTTATAAAAGCGGACGAATTTTTTAATGAAAACCCCAAACGAATTGCTTTAGCAAACGTTCAAGTAGGCGTAAATTATGTGATGATAATCTCTACAAATGCCGGGCTCTGGGCCTATAATATTGGAGATACGGTAGAGTTTACATCCATAAATCCATATCGGATTATTGTTTCTGGAAGAATAAAACATTTTATTTCAGCTTTTGGAGAGCATGTTATCGGGAAAGAAGTCGAACAAGCCATGGAGGAGGCTATTATAAATACGAATGTTAGGATTTCAGAATTTACAGTAGCGCCTCAAATCACACCAGAAAGCGGATTACCATATCATGAGTGGTTTATAGAATTTGAAAATGAGCCGGAAAACCTGGCGGTTTTAGCCAATAAAATCGATGAATCTCTGCAAAAGCAAAACAGTTACTATTATGATTTAATTAGAGGTAAAATTCTTCAGCCACTTAAAATTACTTTGGTTATAAAAGAAGGGTTTAAAGATTATATGAAGTCTATCGGTAAGCTTGGAGGTCAAAATAAAATTCCACGATTATCTAATGACCGAAAAATTGCAGAAAGATTAGAGCAGCTAAATTTAATCAAATAGTAGTATCTTTGCAGGCTAAACAAACAATTGTGAGTAATAAAAAACATCATGCTAGAACGAGAGCTCAAGAGAGCACAAATGCTATTGAAAGGATGTACATTACTATGAGGCACTTGTTTAACCGTGGGTTTTATAAACCTATGGGAGTTTCTGGAGAAACCCTTCGAGAATCATTGTTGTTGTTAAGACCAGAAATCTATGGCTCTATAGGAGAAGAAAAAGCAGAACTTGATGGCTTACTTTATGTCATAGACAGGTTACCACAAGGTATCGAAGAGTGTACATTTATAAACTTAACGAGTGATGAAGGCTATGGAAACTCTCATTTTAAAGCTATAATTCCAGAGAAAAGGCGACGTAATTGTTACCGAATAGATGAAGAGCAAATGAATATTGAAATTACCCGAGGGCGCTCTGAAATTTACGATATATTAACGCACATCACATTTCTTTTTGTAGAATCACATAAAATAAGCAAACGTGTTCTTATTGATGAAAAGGGCGGAACGACAAGAGATTGGATAAAGCTAGAAAAGGCAGTTTTATCGACTAAAAAATTAACACAACAAGAAAGAGAGATTGCACTTTCACATACGGCAAATATTTTAGGAAGAACGTTTAATGAGCTACAGGATGTTTATAGTGATTTCGCGACACCAAAACAACCTGAACGATTCTTGCATATTATATATTGGCTTGGGAAGCTAGCTATCGAAGAAGTTGTAAACAACAATAAGCGTACGGTAACATTTAGCCCCGTATTAAGAGAACGTTTAGGGCATCATATACACGGCGAAATTTGGTCCGATAACATAAAAGAAGCCTTATACAAAGCAGGAATTCTTGAAAGACCAATTCATATTATTAGTGCCAATATGCATAGTGTTATGAATACACTTTTTGCGCCAAATGCATTAAAAACTTTAGTGTCTAAAAAAGACATATTTGAAGTTTATGAAGCTTTGAGTAAAAAAGACAATGACGATTTACGCAATAAAACAACAAAGGAGGCGTTGCAAAAAGGGATGATTTATATTGAAGATACATCAGGAACCAATATAAATGTTCAAATTTTTGATACGGCAAAAATTGATTTTTCAAAAATTGATATAGAAGTTAATGAAACGGCTATAAAATCGGAAAAACCAGTTATTTTCGTAATGGATTACGCTTTTGGCGAACAAGCCTATGAAACTATTGATGAACTGTTAAAGCCCTACAAATCTAAAGATGAAAAAACGCACTTAAACATTGTGTCGGTATCCATAATGGGAAAAGCAGGAATTTTGGAAGGGGGTAAAGGTGATATTATGATACCATCGGCACATATATTTGAAGGAACAGCGGATAATTATCCTTTTAATAACGAACTTTGTAAAAGTGGTTTAGAAGGGCAAGGCGTAGGAGTTTATGAAGGCGCAATGATTACGGTATTAGGCACTTCATTACAAAACAAGGATCTTTTAAAATTCTTTTATAATTCAACTTGGGATGTTATCGGATTGGAAATGGAAGGTGCTCACTATCAAAAAGCCATCCAATCGGCATCCAAAGTACGAGGGAATATAAATCCAGATGTGAAAGTGAGGTATGCTTATTACGCAAGCGATAACCCTTTAGAAACAGGAAGTACATTAGCCTCTGGAGGTTTAGGAACTTCCGGCGTAAGACCGACCTATTTAATAACAAGAAAAATATTACAACAAATATTCAATTAATAATTTATAATTATGAGTAAAGAGTTACCAGAACAGCCATCGTCCGAAGAAGTGGATTTAGGACAATTGTTTAAACTTATAGGCAGGGCGTTCGATCGGTTTTTTAGATTTATAGGAAACATTTTA
>CAXMOQ010000025.1:0-23689 GCA_964195015.1 uncultured Flavobacteriaceae bacterium
AAACTGCGACTGAACACTGAATACTTATTTACCTAATCCATTAATACTGCAAACTGCGAATGAATACTGAATACTTTTTTTTTCTCGCGAAGCCGCAAAGATGTAAAGTGTATATTTTTTTACTCAATCCATTAATACTGCACACTGCGACTGGACACTAAATACTTTTTTTAGTTCTCGCAAAGTCACAAAGTCACAAAGGTTTTATCTTTTTACTTAATCCTCTATTACTGCAAACTGCGACTGAACACTGAATACTTATTTACCTAATCCATTAATACTGCAAACTGCGACTGAAGACTGAATACTTTATTTAACTTCTTCATAATTATCGTCCCAGTTTTTTATGTGAGGTTCGCCAAGTTTACCAACCGATTTCGCAACGACCATAGATACTGTCGCATCTCCAGTAACATTAACAACGGTTCTGCACATATCTAAAGGTCTATCGACCGCAAATATTAACGCCAAACCAGCTTCGGGAATCCCAGCATAACCAAGAACACCTACCAACATCACCATTCCTGCTCCAGGAACAGCCGCACTGCCAATTGAGGCTAATGTCGCCGTGGCAATGATACCCAATTGTGTCCCTAGAGTTAATTCCATACCAAAGGCCTGTGCAATAAATACCGCCGCTACAGCTTGATATAAGCTTGTACCGTCCATATTTATAGTCGCACCAATGGGCAACACAAAACTAGACACTTCCTCTTCTACGCCTAAATGCTCGGTAACGCACTCCATGGTTACTGGTAAAGTAGCAGCGCTTGAACTTGTAGAGAATGCCAATAATTGCGCTGGCGAAATGGCATTCATAAAGAAATTAGGTTTCTTTTTTGTAAATACCAATACAATTATATTATATACAACAATCATTAAGGCAAGGCCTGACACAACGGTTATCGCATACCAGCTCAATGCTTTAAATAAATCTAAACTGGGAGATTCAGCCACTAAAGCCGCCAATAATGCAAATACGCCATAAGGTGCTGCTAACATAATTAAATCGACCATTTTTAAAATAACTTCATTAAAACCATCGAAGAAATTCTTAACAGTTTTACCTTTTTCCTCCGGAATTAAGATCAAACCAATACCAAAAAATACAGCAAAGAAAATGACTTGTAGCATATTTCGATTGCTTGTTGCTGCGTTAAAAATGTTCTCTGGCACTAAATCTTCTAATGCTTTTAATGGCCCTGCTTCTTTTTGTTCTTTTGCTGATTCCTTATATTTCACGGTATCATCGCTATAATTTGAAACCATTTCTGTTCTTGTGGATTCAGAAATTGAGTGTCCAGGATTTACAATATTAACAAGCAACAAACCTATAGAAACAGCAATGATAGTTGTGGTGATGTAGATACCAATGGTTCTACCACCCATTTTAGAAAGTTTCGAAATGTCTTTTAAATCGGAAACGCCTTTAATTAGTGCTGCCAAAATTAATGGTATAGCAATGAGTTTTAAAGAATTAATGAAGATCTTACCAAACGGTTTTATCCAATCCTGAATAAGTTCTTTACCACCATCAAAATTGGACATTATAATTCCAACGATAATTCCCAGAGCCATTCCGAGTAATATTTTCCAATGTAACGCCAGTTTCTTCATCTTTAAGAGTTATAGTTTAGTTAGTTTATTTAATAAATAATAATCGGCCAATACCAATGCTGCCATGGCCTCAACAATAGGAACAGCCCTTGGTACGACACAAGGATCATGACGCCCTTTACCGTGCATTTCTACCATGTTTCCATCGCTATCAATGGTGTCTTGCTTTTGCATAATGGTTGCAACTGGCTTAAATGCTACTCGAAAATAAATATCCATACCATTGCTTATACCTCCTTGAATACCACCAGACAAGTTTGTTTTAGTGCTACCATCAATATTAAACAAATCGTTATGTTCGCTGCCTTTCATTTTGGCACCGCAGAATCCGCTACCATACTCAAACCCTTTAACGGCATTAATGGACAACATGGCTTTGCCTAAATCGGCGTGTAGCTTATCAAATACTGGCTCCCCTAGCCCAACAGGAACATTTTGTAATACACAAGTTACCGTACCACCAACGGTATCACCTTGCTTTCTAATCTCTTTTATTCTAGCGATCATAGCTTCCGAAGTCGCTTCATCCGGACAACGTACAATATTACTTTCAATTTTATTAAAATCTAATTCCTGATATGGTTTCTCTAAAAATATATCACCTACCGACGATGTAAAGGCATGAATTTTAATATCCTTTAGGAGTTGTTTTGCTATGGCTCCAGCAGCAACACGGCAAACGGTTTCACGAGCAGAACTACGGCCTCCACCTCTATAATCACGAACGCCATATTTTTGATCATAAGTAAAATCGGCATGACTTGGACGATAGGTATCTTTTATATGTGCATAATCTTTCGATTTCTGATTCTCATTTTCAATAATAAATCCGATAGGTGTCCCGGTGGTTTGTCCTTCGAAAATTCCGGATAAAAAAGTTACAGTATCTGGTTCTTTACGTTGGGTGACAATTTCAGATTGACCAGGCTTTCTGCGATTCATTTCATTTTGAATGACGTCAAGGTCTATTTTTAAACCTGCGGGACAGCCATCAATAACACCACCTAATGCCGTCCCATGAGATTCGCCGAATGTCGTGAGATTAAATACTTTTCCGAAAGAGTTTCCCGCCATACAATAATTATTTTACGCTAAAGTAAATGTAATATTACAGAAACAAAAATTGTGTTGCATCATAATGTTATAATTTATAATAATGCGTTCTTGAGTATTGTTACAGGATGTAAAGCCTCTCGTTGCGTGCCGTCCTTAATTTGGTGTCTGCAGCTTGTGCCGTTAGCAGCAATAATAGTGTTTTCTGAAGCATTTCTAATAGCTGGAAACAGCGTTTGCTCACCTATTTGTATACTAATATCATAATGTTCTCTTTCATAACCAAAACTCCCAGCCATACCACAGCAACCACTAGGAATAATTGTAACCTTATAATTTTCCGGAAGATTTAAAACCGTAAAACTTGACGCTTGATTACGCAATGCCTTTTGGTGGCAATGCCCATGAAACTTGATTTGTTTTTTTTCGGAAGTAAATTGAGAGGCTTTAATATTGCCCAATTCTATTTCTTGTTGAATAAATTCTTCAATTAAAAAGGAGCTTTTTGCTATCTGTTCTGCTGAATCTTTATCATCAGCTAATCTAATATATTCATCTTTAAACGTTAATATGGCTGATGGCTCAATACCAATTAAAGGTGTATCCGAAGTAATGATATCTTTAAAAATTGAAACATTTTTATTTGTAAATGTTTTTGCTTGCTTTAACAACCCTTTTGAAATAAAAGCACGTCCAGATTCTTCGTTGTCCACTACTTTTACATTGTAGTTTAATCCTTCTAAAAGAGAAATAGCATCAATACCAACTGAAGTGTCTAAATGGTTAGTAAATTCATCGTTAAACAAATAGACCTCTTTAATATATTTTTTGTTAACATCTTGAATTATAGTGTTTTTAAAGTATTTATCTAAACTGTTATTTGAAACTAACGGAAGGCTTCTTTTTTTAGCGATCCCGAAGGTATATTTTAAAATTGAGGACGTAAAACTATTTTTAAATATAAATTTTGTCAGCCTCGGAAAGTGGCTTCCAAAAGCATTTAGTTTATTATTATAAGCAAACAATTTTGTTCGCAACGATACGCCATTTGCAAGCTGATATTGATATTGAAATTCAGCCTTTAAACTTGCTACATCTACACTGCTCGGGCATTCACTGGCACAGGCTTTACAACTTAAACATAAGTCAAACACCTCTTTAAGTTCTTTGTGATTGAATTTATTTGGCTTATCTGAATGTGTTAAAAACTCACGTAAGCCATTTGCTCTGGCTCTTGTGGTATCTTTTTCATTTCGTGTTGCCCGATAACTGGGACACATTGTGCCACCAAACTCCGGTAGTTTTCTGCAGTCGCCAGAACCATTACACTTTTCTGCTTCGCGTAATATGCCTAATGACGAAGAAAAATCCAAAAGCGTTTCAATTTCCGGTTCTGCCCTATCTGTTTCATAGCGTAGGGATTTATCCATTGGATGGGCATCAACAATTTTCCCTGGATTAAAAATATTATTAGGATCAAAAGCCGATTTAATGCGTTTCAAAATCTCATAATTCTCATCACCAATCATCAACGGAATAAATTCTGCACGCACAATACCATCGCCATGCTCACCTGAAAATGAACCTTTATACTTTTTAACTAAATGCGCTACTTCTGTCGTAATGGTTCTAAACAGTGCAACGTCTTCACTCTTTTTTAAATTTAAAATTGGGCGTAAATGCAATTCGCCCGCGCCTGCATGCGCGTAATATATAGCGTCTTGATGATGGCTTTTCATAAGTGAAGTAAACTCGCTTATATAATTCGCTAAATCCGGCAAAGCCACTGCAGTATCTTCAATGCAAGCCGCCGTTTTTTTATCGCCAATCATGTTTCCGAGTAATCCTAATCCGGCTTTTCGCAATTCCATCGCTTTATCAATCTCATGTCCAATGAGTAAAGGAAATGTATAGCTCAAACCGGAATCTTTAATCGCCTTTTCAAGGTCTCTCGACAAAATTTCTATTTCTTGTTTATCATTGGCTTTTACTTCGCACATTAAAACAGCACTAGGATCACCCTGAATAAAGCTTCTATTAGCTTGCTGCGTTTTATTGTGTTTGGTACAGTCTAAAATGGTTTTATCCATCATTTCACAGGTGTACAAATTATGCTTCATAACAGTTTCTACAGCTTGCATGCATTTTTCAATACTATCAAAATGAGCAGCAATCATAATACTTTCCTGTGGTGGAAGTCTATCTAATTGTAAAGTAATTTGCGTTGAAAATGCCAATGTACCTTCGCTTCCGGAAAGTAGTTTACACATATTGAATGTTTCCTTTGAATCTGAAAAAACATCAGATTGTATCAATGCATCGATAGCATAACCCGTATTTCTACGATGGATTTCTGGCTTTGGGAATTCCGATTTAATATTTTCTTGAACAGATTCAGAAATAAGTTCAGCATAAATCGTTTTATAAATGTTTCCTTCTAAAGAATCTTGCTTCGTCTTTTGTTGAAACGTTTCCGAAGATATTTCACCGAAAACAACTTCACTTCCGTCACTTAAAATAGCGTGCATTTCTAAAACCTTGTCCCGTGTAACACCATATTGAATAGATGTTGTTCCAGAGGAATTATTACCAACCATGCCACCAATCATACAGCGGTTGGATGTTGATGTATTGGGCCCAAAAAATAGTCCAAACGGTTTTAGATAATTATTTAGTTCGTCACGAACAACGCCTGGTTGCACCGTAACCGTCCTTTTAGATTCGTTAATATCAAGAATTTTTGTGAAATTTTTAGAGACATCGACAACAATGCCATCGCCTACACATTGCCCTGCTAGTGATGTTCCAGCAGTTCTAGGAATGAGTGATGTATTATTTTGATTTGCAAAAGCGATAAGCAATTTAAGATCTTCCTTGTTTTTTGGGTAGGCAACTGCCAATGGTAATTTTCTGTAAACAGAAGCATCGGTGGCATAAATAGAACGCATTAAAGCGTCGAAATACAAGGCACCAGCTATTTGTTTTTGTAACCTCAATAAGGCAGTGTTGATATTTTTGTTCATATTAAATTGGAGAAAATAAAAATGTCTTCTTTAACGTCTTAAATTTAAGGCTTGTTAATCAATCTTAGCAAGATATCATCGTTATATTTTACATTATACAAATTGGCTTTAAATTTGCACAAATAATTATGACACTTTTTATGTGATGTATTCAAACTTTAAAAAACCTGAACCTGAAATTATGAAAAAAATATTTTTATTGATTGTTGCTTTAATAGGCTTTACATTTACCATTAGTGCGCAAAATGTTTCAAGCAATGCCATTGGATTACGGTTAGGAGACAGTAATGGATTTGGAGCTGAAATATCATACCAACGTGGTTTAAGTAGTGATTCGCGCTTGGAATTCGATTTGGGCTGGAGAAACTCCAATGACGTAGATGCCTTTAAAATAGCAGGGTTATATGAATGGGTAATGCATTTAGACGGCGGTTTTAATTGGTTTGTTGGTGCTGGTGGCGGTTTTGGCTCATGGAGTGGCAATAATAATACCGATGGTACTTTTTTCTTTGCGGCTGGAGACGTTGGGATTGAGTATGATTTCGAATTTCCGTTGTTAATTTCTATTGATTTCAGACCAGAACTAGGCTTTGGCGATTTTAATAATGATTTAGATTTTGATATCGCATTAGGTGTACGTTATCAATTTTAATTTCTATTTTTACAAATGTTTCAAAACACCTAAATTGGGTGTTTTTTTATTTAATTTTATACTATGCAAAATAAAACCCTTGCCATTATGGCTGCCGGATTTGGCTCTAGATTTGGAGGCTTAAAGCAATTATATTCAATTACAGATAATGGGTACTCCATTATAGATTTTTCTATTTATGACGCTATAAATGCCGGCTTCAACAAAATAGTATTTATTGTTAGGGAAAGTATTCTGGAAGAATTTAAAACGCGTTACCAAAAGACCTTGCCAGATCATGTAATGGTTGAATTTGTCATTCAAAGCACAACGGCCATTCCAGACAAATACAAATCGATGGCAAGTCACAGGACAAAGCCTTGGGGAACAGGTCATGTGCTTTTGATACTTAAGGATTATATTTCTGAAAATTTCGCGCTCATTAATGCCGATGATCTTTATGGCAGACAAGCTTTTGAACTGCTTTATGAGGCCTTATATAATTCAAGCTCAAAAGACAATTATTTTGTAGGCTATCAGTTGGACAAAACGCTTTCTGAAAATGGCACTGTGTCGCGTGGTGAATGTTTTGTTGACGATAATAATTACCTTAAGCAGGTAAAAGAGCGACATAAAATTGGAAGACACGAGAATTCTATAATTGTTAGACAAGATGATTCTAGTGACAAGCTCATTGAGGTTGACCCAAAAACTACGGTATCTATGAATTTTTGGGGCTTTACTCCAGATATTTATAAGTATGCCGAATCGCAATTCGAGGTATTTATTGAGAATAATATCAATAATGAATCAGCAGAGTTTTATATTCCAACGGTTGTAGAATATGTAATTGAAGTTAATGCAATGGCATTTAAAATGCTATCAACCAATGCGAAATGGTATGGTATTACTTATAGAACAGACCATGTAGAAGTCACAAATTATATAGCGGATTTAATCAACAGCGGCGAATATCCAAAAACGCTTTGGTAACATGACCAAACACCTTCAACAAATTTGTAAACATTTTGATATTGACCAAGATTTAAAATCAATAAAACAATTAAACTCGGGACATATTAATGATACATTTTTAGTCACTACGGCATTAGAGCATCAATATGTGCTTCAAAAATTAAGTGCTGTCGCGTTTAAAAATATTGAAGACATGATTGCGAATAAAGTCTTTGTAAGCCAATATTTAGAACAACAGAATGCTTTGTCGCATTTGCCTTATGAAGTGATACGTTTTATTAAAACACATTTAGGGGATTATTACTTTAAAGAAGGTGAAGATAGCTATTGGAATTTAATGTCCTTTATTCCAGATTCTGTAACATACGAGGTAGCACCGAATAAAAAAGTAGTTTATGAAGCTGGTAAGTTATTCGGGAATTTTATAGCACAAACAGCAACTTTACCAATATCAAATATAAAGGAAACGCTTCCCGATTTTCATAGTATGTCATTTCGATTTTCTCAATTTGAAGATGTACTAGCCAAGGCGTCAAAATCGAATAAAGAAAAGGCCAAAGACGCCATAATATTTGCTTTAAGTTGTAAGGACGAAATGCATGAACTTTCAAAATTGCAAAACACATTTCCGGTTAGAGTTACTCATAACGATGCAAAACTTTCAAATATTCTTTTCAATAAAAATGATAAAGGTCTGGCGGTTATAGATTTAGATACTGTAATGCCTGGTATTGTTGCATTCGATTTTGGGGATTCCATTCGATCAATTTGTACCAATGCGGCCGAAGATGATGACAATTTTGATAGTATAGCAATTAATCTAAACTATTATAAAGCATTTTGTGAAGGCTATGCAGAATCTACTTCAGACATGCTAAACGCTCAAGAAATCAAGTATTTACCATTAGGAGCAAAAACCATAACCTTTATTATGGGGTTACGTATTTTAACAGATTATCTAAACAATAATATTTATTATAGAGTTGATTATCCAGATCATAATTTGGTGCGCGCAAAAAATCAGTTTAAACTTGTTGAGAATATTAAGTTAAATTATGAAGCGCTAAAGGAAATCACTTATAACGTTTATGGTTTAAAGAATCTTTCTTAAAATTTATACTGAATACATTTTGACAGTGTTTCTTCATAAATAGCTTCGTATTGCGGCACAATGCTATGAATATCAAATTTTAAAGCTTCCTTTTTAGCATTTCTTTTAAATGTTTCCAATATATGGTCATCGCCTAAAATATGCAACGCATTTTTGGTCATATCTTCAACATCACCAACATTACTTAAAAAACCTGAAACACCATGAATATTAACTTCTGGAAGACCTCCTGTATTACTCGAAATCACAGGAACACCAGAAGCCATAGCTTCTAAAGCCACTAAACCAAAGCTTTCTGTTACAGATGGTAACAAAAATAAATCTGAAAAACATAGTATACGATCAATTTCGTTACTGTTTCCAAAGAAGACCACTTTGTCTTCAATACCAAGATCTATACATAATTGTTCAGCCGGTTCCTTTTCCGGTCCTTCACCTACCATCATTAACTTTGCCGGAATTTCCTTTTGAATTCTGAAAAAGACATGGATAATATCTTCAATGCGTTTTACTTTTCTAAAATTACTGATGTGTGTAATAATTTTCTCTTCATCTGTCGCCATCATTTCACGCTGGCAATCGATAAAATCATTTTTATACTTGTCTAAATCAATAAAATTCGGAACAACATTAATATCATTTTTAATATCAAATAAACGCATTGTATCGTCCTTTAAATTTTGAGATACTGCTGTGACTGCATCCGACTTATTGATACTAAATGTAACGGCAGGTTTATAAAATGGATGACTACCTACAAGGGTAATATCGGTACCATGGAGTGTTGTAACAATAGGCACATAAATACCTTCTTCCTGAAGCATTTTTTGCGCCATATATGCAGCATAAGCATGCGGTATCGCATAATGTACATGTAATACATCAATTTTATAAAGCTTCACCATATCGACCAACTTACTGGACAAGGCAAGCTCATAGGGCTGATAATGAAACAACGGGTATTCTGGGACATTGACTTCGTGAAAATGCACATTATTGCTTAATAAATCCAACCTTACGGGCTGTCTATACGTAATAAAATGAATTTCATGACCGCGTTTAGAAAGCTCTAAACCAAGTTCTGTAGCAACAACGCCACTACCTCCAAATGTTGGATAACATACTATTCCTATTTTCATTCTTTAATTTATATGGTCACCAAAGTTAGTTGTGTTTTAAGTCTTTTAATTCTACTTTAAGTAATTATTAACTTTTAACTCCAGCTACTTTTAATCTATAATAGCGTCGTAAATTAATTGTTGGATTTTTGTTCTAATATTTTCTCTTAATAAGAAATTGTTTTGTCCTTTAGGATACGTTCTATTAGCCAAAAACACGTACACAATTTCTTCTTCAGGATCTGCCCAGGCATAGGTTCCTGTAAATCCAGAATGTCCGAAACTTGTCATAGAAATACAACCGCAAGTTGGACCAACATCGCCCAATTGTGGTTTGTCAAATCCTATACCTCGCCTATTATCCTTTTCACAATAATAACAGGTATTAAATTTATCGATGGTTTCTGGTTTTAAATAACGCTTCCCTCCATAATATCCTTTTTGTAAATACATCTGCATAATTTTAGCAACGTCATTGGCATTACTAAAAATGCCTGCATGACCGCCTACCCCATTTTGCATTGCCGCTCCCATATCGTGTACATAGCCCTGTATTTTTTGATAGCGGTAATAGTCATCAATCTCTGTGGGAACAATACGCTTATCACTCACAATATTGTACGGATTATATGTTGTATGATTTGCGCCAATTGACCTATAAAAATGCTCCTGTACCAATTGGTCGAGTGGTTTGTCGTAATAGCTCTCTATAAATTTCTTTAAAATATAATATGGCATATCGCTGTAACGGTAACGCAAACGTTTTAACAGTTCGCTGTCTTTGATGATGTTTTGTATGGAATCTTGATAATCGCTTCTTAAATACAAATTATCGGCAACTTTAATATTAAACTTACTATCGTAGGAGTTACTATAATATTTTGAATCTGGTTTTTTGGTAACAGAATCTAAAGTAGCCTTATAAAACGGAATCCAAGGTTTTAATCGCGCATAGTGAGAAAGCATTTGTTTAATGGTAATATTCGTTTTATTAGAATCTTCATATTCAGGTAAGAGTTTATATAGTTTGGTGTCTAAAGAGATTACGCCTTTTTCAACCAACTCCATAAGCAATGGCAATGTTGCCAATATCTTGGTTAATGATGCTACGTCGTAGATATCGCTAGATGATACTGGTAAATTCCCTTCATACGTATGCTTTCCAAAATTTTTGTTATAAATCACTTGACCTCTTCTGGCAACTAAAAGCTGAATGCCTGGGGTCATTAATGAATCGACTGCAATTTGTGCGATAGAATCTATTCTACTTAATTTTTCTGAATTCATACCAACGCGTTCTGGAATGGAATATCCTAATCTTTGAATAGCCGTATTGGTAATCCCATTGCCTACTTTAAAATTTTCTCCAGCCGAAACTGGTAAATGGCCTTTTGCCTCAATAGCTCCAAAAATAAGTTGGGCAGATTTTTGCTGGGCAATAGTACTGTTTTGATAGCTTACAACGATGCTTTCAAAATTTTCAACGGTCTTTAAATCTAAAAGCGCATAAGGTTTTACAAAAACATTTAAAATAACGGTATTTGTTCTAGCAATTTCATAAAGCCAAACGAGTTCATGATTCGTAAACTTATAGCTTTTCCAAGGGCCCTCATTAGAACGGTGAAGCCCAACAACGACCGTATTATACGCTTTTAACTGATTTAATAAATCAACCAGATTATTAGATTTAATTTCGTGAACCTTGTTGTATTTTTTTAATTCTTCAAGAAATGCCGCACCGCTATCATCGCCCATTTTCACATAAGCAATCGTTTTATTTTCTAAACGGCGCAAAGGCAATAGTTCTGATTTGTTTTTTACCACTGTAATAGCATTTTCTATGAGTTCTTCATAGAGAGCATCATCTTTAATTCGGTTTAAGTCGTTCGTTAAATTATACATCCCAACAGGTTTGTAATCATGTAAACCAACTTTGTATTTCGCTTGCAGAATTTTTTTAACCGAATGTGCTAAACGGTCTTCAGTAATATCGCCCTTGTTAAAGGCATTCATTATTTTTTCAATGCCTTTTGAAACATCTTCAGATATTAATAGCATATCGTTACCAGCCATAAATGCCGCTAAATCAATGTCGCCAGTTTGGTTGAAATCTGCAGCGCCTTTCATATTAAGCGCATCAGTAAAAATAAGCCCTTCAAAACCTAAACGCTCTTTTAAAAGATCGCCTACAATTTTTTCTGAAAGTGATGAAGGATACCCAGAACGTGATTCCAAACTCGGAATATTAAGATGTGCCACCATAACACTTGATAAACCATGTTTAATCAACTTTTTGTACGGATATAATTCAACCGAATCAATTCGCTTTTCGTCAAAGCTTATTGTTGGTAAGGTTTTATGCGAGTCCTGATCGGTATCACCATGCCCTGGAAAGTGCTTTGCCGTTGCTAAAACACCAGCATCTTGCATTCCTTTCATAAATGCTAAAGCTTTTTCGGTAACATTATCCCGATCTTCACCAAAAGAGCGGTTTCCTATAATTGGGTTTTTAGGATTGGTATTAATATCGACAACTGGCGCAAAATTAAAATGCACACCAAGACGTTTGCAGTGTTCGCCTATTTGCTTCCCAGTTTGTTCAATAAGTGCATTATCTTTTATGGCGCCAAGTGTCATATTCCATGGGAAAGAATATGTGGAGTCCAAACGCATGCCCAGTCCCCATTCTGCATCCATACCAATAAGCAGCGGCACTTTTGACAATGCCTGATAACTGTTATTGAGTTTCGCCTGTCTTACTGGCCCACCTTTAGAATATATTATGCCACCAATCTTATTGTCTGTAATGTCCTTAATGACACTCTTATTTGTTTTTTCATCTTGACTGGAAAATACCATGGTCATAAACAATTGACCAACTTTTTCTTTGAGACTCATGCTTTGATACATGCTATCGACCCATTTTTGCTGCGCTTCTGGATTACCCGAGAGCAAAGGATTGTTTCTTTGACTATAAGTAGTATTTAAAGTAAAAAGAATAAATATGAAGGGAATAATATAGCGCATGAAAAAAGTTAAATATCTAATAGGAATAAGATTGTTAAAAACAATGCCAAAATAGTATTTTTACAATGAAGATAGAAAGACTTTAAGATAGTTTTATAAAGAAGGTTGTAAACAAAATTAGTCCATTACGAATTTAAACCCTACAGAAATAATATTTGCGGTTAAACCTGTATTACGTTTATAATTATTATACTTTAAATCGATACTCTTTAATCCAAATTTCCAAATATGAAGTTTGGTAAAAATATCTGCATAGGAAACTCCAAAGCCATATTCGTTGGCATTAAACTTTGATAAATCGTAATCTGACGTATAGAATTCGCTTGTGGAGAGATGCTGCTCATACGGTGCAAAATAATCGGCTGCTGTTTGATTATAATATCTGTAAGATGGATACAATGTAAATTTTTCAGATATTTTTATAGGCATTTCTAAATTAGCCGTATGCGAATTAATACCCCAATCATCAAAGTAGTAACGGTAATACGTTCTTAGGCTAACAATTTCATTTATATAATAATTAAAGTGCATGCCAATTGGGGTTTTGAATCTGTTATTTGGTAAACGTTCAATATCATCGGCCAACTGAAATGTATTCACATTACTCGGCGTTGCATAAATTGGAATACTTGAAGCCTCTCCAATATAGTAATTATCAATATCGCCAAAATAAACACGTTGTTTAGGGTTTGCCAACCATCCTTCCTGTTTTATAATATCAAAAAAGAATGATATTTGTGCGTTCTTGTTTAATATTTGTGACAAACAAAATGATAGAGAATATGAATTTCTTTCTTTATAACTGATTAGCTGAAAGTCCGTTGGGTTCTAAATTGGTCCAGAATTCCCAGTTTTATCAATAGCAGTTCCTTGTTGATCTAATATTTCTACCCCAGTAAAAAAGCCATTAAGAATTTAATCTTCATTAATTTTAGATGTTTTACGTTTAGTAATTGATAAACAATAATTCTTACAAAATATTTTGATAATAAGAATTATTTAACTTAAAAATCGGCTATGCCAACTATCTTGTGCTGGAACTTCCCAATTTTCATTAAACTCTGCAATGTTTGTGACTAAATTATTGAATACAATAGTGTTTTTAGAGACAGCCTTATCTTTTGCCATTTTTTTAAATTCAAGCAAGGTTTTATACGCCACAAACTCCCCTTGTTTATAGGACACATTCATTTTATCCATTAAATCGACGTTATACCCTTTTTCTAATTGCTGGATAAAATATACCGAAGCATCAATAGAGCAACCTGTTGCCGCATTCATATCTTGATTTAACCCGATAATTATAAAGCGTTTGTATTTAATACAATAACCAGATTGCAAATCGCTACCATGTGCCGTCCAATTCTCAATAAAAGTGTCTAATTTATTAGAAATCTCTATTAATTCATCTTCGGTAAAAGAACGATTGGCTTGGTATATCCAAACACGTGATGTTTCCGGTAAAGTATTAAAATCTACTAACATAGTTTGAAGTATAGATTCCTGTCTACACAGGAGTGACAATAAAATTATAAATCTTGAGCATTAGCAATAAGTTCGGCGATATCCATAACGGCAACAGTACTTTCTTTCTCTTTTACTTTAACTCCATCGGTCATCATGGTATTACAAAAAGGGCAGCCTGCCGCGATAATTTCCGGTTTTGTATTTAAAGCCTGTTCGGTGCGCTCTACGTTAATGTCTTTAGCACCTTGTTCAGGTTCTTTAAACATTTGTGCGCCTCCTGCACCACAACACAATCCGTTTTTACGGCAATTTTTCATTTCGACCAATTCGGCTTCTAACTTCCGAATTAAATCTCTTGGTGCTTCGTAAACATTGTTAGCACGACCTAAATAACACGGATCATGAAATGTAATACGTTTCCCTTTAAACAGTCCACCTTCAATGGTTAGTCGTCCATCATCCAACAAACTTTTTAAAAACTGCGTGTGGTGCATGACTTCGTAATTTCCACCTAGAGAAGGATACTCATTCTTTAACGTATTAAAACAATGTGGACAAGCGGTAACAATTTTCTTTATTTCGTAAGTATTCAACACCTCAATATTGGTTACTGCCTGCATTTGAAATAAAAACTCGTTCCCAGAGCGTTTAGCCGGATCGCCAGTACAACTCTCTTCGGTACCAAGAACAGCAAATTCAACACTGGCTTTATTAAGAAGTTTAACAAAAGCTTTTGTGATTTTTTTTGCTCTATCGTCAAAACTTCCAGCGCAGCCCACCCAGAATAATACTTCTGGCTGTTTGCCATGCGCCATAAACTCGGCCATTGTTGGTACTTTAAGTAACTCGCTCATTGTCTATACTTGAGTTATTAGTGTTTGCCATCATCAAACACTTCTATTGTAACTTCTTTTACTACTAAATCGGTGAATTTACCTCGGTAACGTGTCGCTTTTACTAAATGGTTGTCTATCCAATGATAATTGCCACCTCTAGGTTTTCCCATTAATAAACTATGATATTTAAAGCCATGTTTTTTTAACCAAATTTCGGTATACTCACGATGTGTTTCGGTACGTGATGTGAAAAAACATATAACATGTCCTTCGTCAAACCATCTGTTTAATGTCGTTAAAGCATCAGGATAAACTTGAGCCGTAAGCATACGTTCTGGTTCTTCGTTCGGAATATCATCACATACAGTACCATCTATATCTATTAAATAATTTTTAATTCCTTCTGGTAAAACTGGACTCACATGTTCTCCTGCTTCAACTTTGTCATGTAGTAGTTTTTCAACGTCTTCTTTTTTCACACTTATTTTAAACTATAATTAATTATTCTTTATCTTCATCGTACTTCATTCCCAAAAGGTCTTCTTTTGAAACCCTTATAATTATTGCAAACTTTCGAATGCCATTGACCATTCTTTCGTTTGGATTGAATCTATCATAATAAGCAATTTCTTCTGCCTTTTCAGACAAATACTTTATTTGATTCTTTGAACAATAATCGCAAAATACTTTTTTTACGGTAATCGCTTTTACCAGACTATGTTCGTATTCAATTTCAGTATAAACCTTTATTTGCAAAGAGTCCTTTTGAAAACTGTTTTGTGCGAAGATTTCACTTGCAAAAAGACAACAACAAACTAGTATTATGATTTGAAAGTTCTTCATTTTTCATTCTTCCAATTTAATCTATCCATTTGATTGTAAGGCCATGGTGCGCCATTATT
This sequence comes from uncultured Flavobacteriaceae bacterium, assembly GCA_964195015.1. Taxonomy (GTDB): domain Bacteria; phylum Bacteroidota; class Bacteroidia; order Flavobacteriales; family Flavobacteriaceae; genus CAXMOQ01. The sequence continues at coordinate 15,761 of CAXMOQ010000025.1, forward strand.
TTCAATATTGGTCATCATATTATTTAACTCTATAGGCGCAGCGGACTGTTCCATAACCAAATAACGACGCATATCTAAAATTATTGATAACGGATTAATGCTTACAGGACAAGCCTCTACACATGCATTACAGGATGTACATGCCCAAAGTTCTTCTCTGGTAATATAATCATCCAGCAACTGTTTGCCATCATCTTTAAATTCGCCTTTATTACTATCCAAGTTTTTCCCAACCGCTTCTAACCTATCACGTGTATCCATCATAATTTTACGAGGCGATAGTTTTTTCCCTGTTAGGTTTGCAGGACATTCGCTGGTGCATCGCCCACATTCCGTACAGGTATAGGCATTAAGCAATTGTACCCAATTCAAATCTTGTACATCACTTGCTCCGAATTTGGCAGGTGCTTGGGTGCCTTCGACCGGTGCTGCAAATGGGTCTGCGCTTGGATCCATCATGAGTTTTACCTCGTTTGTAACAGACTCCAGATTATTAAATTCGCCTTTAGGCTTCAAGCTGCCATAATATGTATTTGGAAAGGCTAATAAAATATGTAAGTGCTTTGAAAAATAAAGGTAATTTAAGAATACTAATATGCCCATAATATGCAGCCACCAAGCGGTTCTTTCGATGCTATGCAGAGTTCCGTTAGAAAAACCACCAAACCAAGATGAGATGTATTGACTAATAACATTACCAGATTGCATTTCTTGGAAATGAACATCGGTCGCATTCATTATTAAGAACAATGTCATTAACACCATTTCGAAATACAGAATGTAATTAGCGTCATTTTTTGGCCAAGACGTCATTTCGCTTTTCCAGAAGCGTTGTAGTTTAATAATGTTTCTACGAATCCAAAATACGATAACAGCAATAAAGACCAGTACTGCTAATATTTCAAATGAACCAATTAAGAATCCGTAAAAGCCACCCATAAAAGAAAACAATCGGTGGTTATCATATAATATTCCAGAAAATAAACCATCAAGAATTATTTCCAGGACTTCAATATTAATAATGATAAACCCAAGATATACAATAACATGAAGAAAACCCGCGACGGGACGACGTACCATTTTACTTTGCCCAAGAGCAATCATCGCCATGTTTTTCCAACGTTGTGACTTTTTATCGCTAACGTCTACATCTTGCCCAAGGTTTATATTACGAATGAGTTTTTTTACATTTTTGGCAAAATAACCAATCCCTATAATGAGTACAAGCGCAAAAAGTATGTTGGGAATGTAATTCATTCTTTAGGTGTAAATTCGTTTACTCTTCGTTATAAGGAATTTCTTTTTTAGATAAAATTCTGAAATAACGTTTTGGGTGTAATTTAATGTCACGCATGAGTTCTTCCATTTCTTTTGTAGCACCTTCAAGATTATCGTACAAACCTTCATCTTTAAACAACTTTCCAATGGATCCGTTACCGTCTTCAATGCTAGTTAAAATGGTATTAAAACTATTAATTGTCGCTTGCAAATCTTTAATGGTGCCAGCAAGATTAGCTGTTGCTAATGAATCGGCTACTTGAGACAGGCTTGATGACATTTCATCAAAATTTGTCAAGGTGTTTTTTAAGCTTTCCTGATTGTCTTCAATTAATCTATTAAGACCATTTGCTGTGCTTTCAAATGAAGATATCGTTGTATCTAAACCAGCGATGGCATGTCTTAAATTAGCTTTTGTTTTTGTATCAAAAACATCATTTAAATTGGTTAGCAAAGAATCGGCGCTTACCATCATGGTTTCTATCTTTTCCTGAAGTGGTGTTAAACGCTGATTTAAAAGTTCGCTTAATCCTGCTTTAACCGTACCTTCAATGTAGTCGTTATTTTTAGCATTTTCGGCATTATCAAAAACTGGGATTATAGCAATGGCTTTCCCTCCTATAAGTCCGGCTTCATAAAGTTCTGCTTTACTATTTTTTGAAAAACTGAATTCGCTATTAACCAATAGTGTAACCAATAACTTTCCTGAACCGTCTTTCGTAAACACTATGTTTTGAACTTTTCCAACACTTAAACCATTGATGGTTACCGGTGTTGATGGTGCCAACCCTTCAACATTATCATAAATGGTATAAAATGTGCGTGATGAATCGAGTAAATTTTCACCTTTTAAATAGTTAAAACCAAAAATAAAAAAAACTATTCCCAGTATTACTAACATGGCAGTTTTGACTTCTCTTGATATTTTCAAATTAAATTAGTTTTGATAAGAAACAAAATTATAAATAAATTTAAAAAGAATGGCTTTAATTAGTAGATGTTTTTAAGGCTTCATCTAAAGCAATTTTTTCTCCATCCTTAAAGGCAACAATAAAACACGAATTGTACCCTTTTTGTTTTGCTTCAGTTTGAAACGCTTTTATTTTATTATAGTCTGGCGTATTACCATAAAAATATTTGTAAAGCTTCCCGTCTTGTTTACGCGTAACATCTTGGAGACCCTTAAAATTATAAGGTCTTGGTGCTAATTTCCTTGAACTTGCAGCGATTTGAACTTTAAAAACAACATCATTATAAACTAATGCTGGAGTTTCATTTTCTTCACCACTAATAACAGTATCATCAAAAATTTGTTCTCCCACATTCTGATCTAGACTTTTTTTATACTCTAAAATGGCGTTTTTTATAGATGCTGCCATTTCTTTCTGCCCATTTTTAGAATTTAAGTAAACACCTTCTTTTTTATAAGTAAGAAATCCTGTTTCTACCAGTACACTTGGCATATACGTATTATGCATTACCCAAAGACTGGTTTGTTTTACGCCTCTGCTTTTTCGTTTAAGTTTTTTACTAAAGTTATCTTCAATTAAACTGGCCAATAAAATACTTTGATCTACGTACTCTTCTTGCATCAACGTTAAACCAATCATCGATTCTGGAGAGTTTGGATCAAACCCATCATAATGTTTATCATAATCTTTTTCAAGAAAAATCACTTCATTCTCCTTTTTTGCAATCTCAAGGTTTCGCTGGGTATTGGCAACACCCAAAACAAAGGTCTCTGTACCAGAGGCTTGTGTATGGTGCGCATTGCAATGCACGGATACAAACAGATCGGCATCGGCTTCATTCGCTATCTTTGCCCTTCCCCTTAAGGTTACAAACACATCTGTTTTTCGTGTATAAATAACTTTGATATCTGCCTTCTTTTCAAGTTCCTTACCAATTTCAAGAATAACTTTTAAAGCAATATCCTTTTCTTTATAGCCATTTCCTAGATTACCGGGGTCATGACCACCATGTCCGGCATCTAAAACCACAACAAATTTGTTGGACGGGTTTTGAGTGTCCTGAACAGTAAATGACGAAAACGTTAATACTATAATAAAGGATACGAAAAGTAATATTTTGTGCGTTTGCATACTCACGATAACAGCTTTAAAACTCGGTTTATTGCCCAATCAAGTTGAGCCCTGGTGTAATTTTTTATTTTTTACTAATTATAATTAATCCCAAAAAAATATATGTAATTTTGGCAAGTCAAAAACCGAGCCATACTTTTACAAAAATACATTTAAAAGCATTGCGTACAAACAACATTCAAATACTTTTTGCCTTAAGTTTTACAGTGTTTATCAACACGTTTTGCTTTGCCCAAGATATCCCCAAATCCAGTGTTACCGTTAGTCCGGAGACTACAAAAGACAGTCTGAAAATTAATGTAAATACAATAGCTGAAGCTATAACTTCAGAAAAAAGCCAGGACTCTACTTTGCAAGATTCGGTGAAACCAAAACAAGAATTTCTAACCGATATTGTTGATTATAAAGCCACTGACTATACGGCCTTTAATCAGAAAGAACAAAAACTATATTTATATAACAAGGCCGAGATTCATTATGAAGACATGGAAATCACTGCAGGTTATATCATTATTGACTATAGTACAAATGAAGTATATGCCAAAGGCATCGTTGATTCGTTAGGAGAATATACACAAAGTCCTATATTTAAGCAAGGGTCTAATGTTGTAGAACCTGATTCTATTCGATTTAATACAGTAACGGAAAAAGCACTTATTTATAATTCAAGAACCGAACAGCAAGGCTTTCATATTACAGCGCCTGTAACTAAAAAGGAAAACGACTCGGTTATCTTCATGTACAAGGCGCGCTTTACTACTTCTAAAGATCCTGATAATCCAGAATATTATTTTCAATCCAACCGCATTAAGTTCGTTCCAAAAAAGAAGATTGTTGTTGGTTTAACCAATATGGTTATTGCCGATGTGCCAACGCCCATTGGATTGCCCTTTGGTTTTTTCCCATTAACCGATAAGCAAACTTCCGGGGTTATTATTCCAAGTTTTGGTGAGCAAAACGATCGCGGTTACTTTTTACAAAATGGTGGTTATTATTTTGCCATTAACGATTTTGTAGATTTAGCCGTTCTGGGTGATTATTACACTAATGGCAGCTATGGTTTGCGTTTAGAAAGTTCCTATGCCAATAGGTATAGATATAGAGGAAATGTAGGCTTTCGTTATGAAAGTCAAATAAACAGTGAGCGTGGTTTCCCGGATTATTCAAAAAGTACAGTGTATAACATTCGCTGGTCACATAGTCAAGATACCAAGGCAAACCCAAGTTCTCGATTTTCTGCTTCGGTTAATTTAGGGAGTAGTAATTATTATCAAGAGTCCACCAATCAGGTTAACTCACCTAGTTTTTTAAATAATACATTATCATCATCGGTTTCGTATTCTAAAACTTTTATAGGAGAACCACAAGTAAATTTAAGCGTTACAGCCACACATTCGCAAAACACAAATACCGAACAAATTAATATGACATTGCCAACATTTCAAGGTAGTGTTGGTAGAATATTTCCTTTAGCACCAAAAACAGGCACTAAAAAAGGCATCATTGAAAATATTAATCTTCAGTATAGTGTGCGTGGAGAAAACAGAATACAAACTACGGATTCATTGTTCTTTAAAAAAGAAATGTTTGAAGATGCCAAAGCAGGTGTTCAGCATAGCATTCCATTAAGCACCAATTTTAAGGTGTTTAATTATTTAAGTTTAAGTGCTAGTTCCAACTTTCAGGAAACCTGGACGTTTAAAACTATTGATAGGTATTATGACGATGTTAATGATGAAGTTATTACAAATACCGTGAATGGCTTTGATGCTTACCGTACCTACAATTTTAGCACGAGTTTAGGAACCACTGTTTATGGTATGTTCAACTTTGAAAAAGCAGGAAAAGACCCTAAAATACAGGCGATCCGTCATGTTATGCGGCCATCGATTAGTTATAACATCAATCCATCATTCGATAAATATTATGACACTTATGAAGTTGTAGACGCTGACGGTAATACTACCTATGATGAATATACCAGATTCGAAGGTGGTATTTTTGGAGTGCCGAATCAGCAATTTTCAAGTTCTATGGGGATTTCCCTATCAAATAATCTTGAAGCCAAAGTCCGTGATAAGGATAGCACGGCAACCGAAGCAAAAAAAATAGTACTCCTTAACAATTTGAATTTTTCTACCGCGTATAATTTTGCCGGAGATTCCCTGAATTGGAGTCCTATTCGAGTAAGCGGAGGCACGCAAGTATTGGATAACAAAATGAATATTAATTTCGGTTTTACTTTAGACCCGTACGCTTTAGATAATAACAACTCGAAAATTAATACCTTCAATATTGATAATGGCGGAAGTTTATTTAGACTTACCAGTGGCAATCTTACCATGAATTACACAATTTCCAGTAAAACTTTTAGTGGAAAGGAAAACGAAAAAAGCACTCAGGAAACTTTACAAAGTGGTGGACGTGATGATGACTTATTTGGTCGTTCGCAAGATTTTTCAGACCAGCGGTTTTATGACGATGACGAAGATAAAGATGAAGATAAAGAAACCAGCGAATTATATAATTACACAATACCCTGGAGTTTACGTTTAGCGTACTCGGTGAACTATACGAATTCCAGACGTGAAAGTGAAATTTCGTCAAATTCTCTAATGTTTTCCGGTGATGTAGAATTATCGCCACGATGGACTGTTGGGGCATCTTCTGGGTATGATTTTAAAAATCAAGGATTTACCTATACGCAATTGCGATTTGAACGCGATTTATTGAGCTGGCGGATGAGTTTTAACTGGGTGCCATTTAGCTCACGGAGTTCCTGGTATTTCTTTATCGGTATAAAATCTAGTGTTTTAAGAGATATTAAATACGATAAGCAAAATGCGCCAGATCAACGACTATAAATTAGTGTTCAGTATTTAGTCGCAGTATGCGGTAGTGTTCAATTGAGAATTAGTTTTATGTACCGTTAATTAAAAGATTCCTGCTTTCGCAGGAAATATTATGAAAAAAATTATTACTACAACCAACGCCCCTGCTCCTATTGGTCCTTATAGCCAAGCGGTTTTAAGCGGAAATACCTTGTATACTTCCGGACAAATTGCACTTCATCCAGAAACTGGTGAACTCGTTTTAGACGATATTAAAACGGAGACAAAGCGAGTCATGGAAAACATGAAAGCTGTTCTTGAAGCTGCTGGAATGACGTTTGAAAATGTTGTAAAAACATCGATTTTTATTAGCGATATGAATGATTTTTCAGAAATTAACGTTGTCTATGGCAGTTATTTTGACAATACCAATGCACCGGCCAGAGAAACAGTAGAAGTCGCACGCCTACCAAAAGATGTGAATGTAGAGATTAGCATGGTTGCTATAAAATAGCTAATGCAGCACCCAATTATTTTTAGGGCTATTTTATTGCTTTTCTTGTTCAAAATCGATACTTTTAAAGGTAATTTCAAATTCGTATTATGAGAATTGAAAGTGATTTAAAACTAGGGTTTAAAGATGTTATGATTCGCCCTAAACGCTCTACTCTAAAAAGCAGATCGCAAGTTTCCCTAAAACGAGACTTCAAATTTTTACATAGTGAGACTGTCTGGAACGGCATTCCTATAATGGCCGCCAATATGGACACCGTTGGCACTTTTGAAATGGCAATTGCTTTGTCACAAAAGCAACTTTTTACATGCATACACAAACATTATTCTATTACCGATTGGAATGTATTTTCCTCAAATGCGCCAGAAGGCATTGAAAATTATATAGCCATTAGTACAGGAACCGGAAAGCAAGATGCTGAAAAATTGGCATCGATTTTAAGTTTTAATCCACATTTTAAATTTATATGTATTGATGTTGCCAATGGTTATTCCGAACATTTTGTAAGTTTTTTAAAACAAGCACGTGACAACTACCCTGATAAAGTTATTATTGCCGGTAATGTGGTGACAGGCGAAATGGTTGAAGAACTATTACTTGCTGGTGCCGATATTATAAAAGTAGGCATTGGTCCAGGCTCTGTATGTACCACGCGTTTAAAAACAGGGGTTGGGTATCCACAGCTTTCAGCAATTATTGAATGTGCCGATGCAGCACATGGTTTAGGCGGACAAATTATTAGTGACGGAGGTTGTGCTATTCCGGGCGATATTGCTAAAGCTTTTGGTGCTGGTGCCGATTTTGTAATGCTAGGTGGCATGCTTGCTGGCCATAATGAAAGTGGTGGTGAACTTATTGAAAGGGACGGTAAACAATACAAACAATTTTACGGTATGAGCTCGACCGCTGCAATGGAAAAACATGTTGGCGGCGTTGCAGAATATAGAGCTAGTGAAGGCAAAATTGTGGAAGTACGATATAGAGGTGACGTTCAAACAACATTGCAAGATTTATTGGGTGGTTTACGGAGTGCCTGTACCTATGTTGGTGCACCACGGTTAAAAGAACTTACCAAACGCACCACCTTTATTCGTGTTGCTGAACAGGAAAACAGGACGTATACGGAGTAATACCAATTAAGTTTTAAGATGTCGCATATAAACCGTTTCTTTTTTGCTTACTTATCATTTAAAAATAGAACCGT
>CAXMOQ010000026.1:0-18963 GCA_964195015.1 uncultured Flavobacteriaceae bacterium
AGTAATATAAACAGCCTTGACACCTAAATTCATGCAATGTTGCGCGAATCTGGGGAGTTGTTTTTTGCATTCATCATCATAAGTGTATAGGTCTTTTTTATGAAAATCATCTTCAAACCAAGAGCAATGGGCTTCTTCTAAATTCATTTTTAATACATCAATGTATTTAAACCATGACTCTTTATCGTCCCAATAACGTCGTAAACGTTTACCTTCTTCTGTTACATAGGTCGTCGGACCATGAGCATCAAATATAATTTTGGCCTTACTGTTTTCCTTTATAAATTTGAGCGTTTCTAATTCTATTTCAAAATCGGTTATAGGCACAAATACAAAGCAATCAGCATCTAAAAACGGTGCAACATCTTCGGGGGTTATTGGGCTCATGTTGGCAATTTGTTTTTCAAGCCTGTTGTTTTGATCAATAAATTTTAGCTCTATTATTGTTCCTTGGTCTTTATCGGAAAAGATGCCTTTGGTATTAATATTCTTATAACCTCCTAACAAAGATTCTATTGCACTCGCATCTTTTTTATGAATATGCGAAATAGGAATAACTTCTCCAATGCCCTCCAATAATTTTGCGAGCGCAATTGCCGGATGAGTTACACATCCAAATTTCGTGATGGTCTCTCCTTTATACGTAGTTATGGTGTCTTTGGGTATTGGCCCAACAATTGCTATTTTATAATGTTTTGTCATTAGTCCTGTAAAGAAAACACTTTTTTCAATAAATCCGTAGTTCTCGAAGAAAGCTTTGTTCTAATTTCCTTTTCTTCAACGGCGATCATAGTATAAACACCCTTTAAAGCTTCGCCTGAAACATAATCGGTTAAATTAGGATTTACATCATTTGTTAAAGGAAGCGCATTATACCTGTTTATTAAGTTTTCCCAAATTTGATCTGCTCCAACTTTGCTGAATGAATTCTTTATAACGGGATGAAATTTATCATATAAAGCCGTTTGAGTTTTTCCAATTAAGTATTGAGTCGCGGCATCATCATTCCCCAGCAATATACCTTTTGCATCGCTAAAAGTAATCTCTTTAACCGCATTTACAAAAATTGGAGTAGCTTCTTTAACGGCATCTTCTGCTGCTCTATTTAATACTTTTAAACCTTCATCAGCCAAACTACTTAAACCAATATCTCGTAATGCCTTGTCAACTTTAGTGAGTTCGTCTGGTAAAAGTATTTTTACCAATTCATTTTTATAAAAACCATCCTTTTGGGTTAATTTGCTTACCTGTCTGTCTATACCTAAATTTAGTGCTTCTCGCAAACCAGAGGCAATATCTGTATTGCTTAAAACGTCATCTCCTTGAGGTAATTGATCTACAACTTGTTGAAGTTCTGCACAAGCCGTTAAATTAAATAGTAAAATGAAAGCTAAAAAGTTACGTATCATAATTTGTGTTTTTTATCTTTATCAAAGATATATTTTATAGATGAGAGCTTTTCAATTATTGTGCCTAACCTTTTGTATTACTAGTCTTGGCTGTCAAAACGAAACTAAAAAAGAAAACCAAGGCATATTCGAGCAATATATTACCGTTCTTGGCATCGCTCAAGATGCCGGATATCCTCAAATAAACTGCGATAAAGCGTGTTGCAAGGCTTTTTATAACAAAACCGAAACTAAAAAACTAATATCATGTTTGGGTCTAGTCGATTTGGAAAACAAAAAAAAATGGCTTTTCGATGCCACGCCGGATATAGCGCAGCAAGTTCGAGATTTAAAAGCAAATCATTTAGATAATGGTAGCATGATAGACGGCATGTTTCTTACGCATGCTCATATTGGGCATTATACAGGGTTGATGTTTTTGGGAAGAGAGGCTATGGGAGCGAGTGATGTTCAGGTTTATACAATGCCAAAAATGAAAGCTTATTTAGAAGGGAATGGTCCTTGGAGTCAATTGGTGTCTATGAATAATATTGCGTTAATAGAGATGAAACACGATTCATTGATGTCATTGAATTCCGATTTAAAAGTGACGCCTTTTTTAGTGCCACATCGTGATGAATTTTCAGAAACTGTTGGATTTAAAATCGAAGGAAATAACAAATCAGCATTATTCATTCCAGACATCGATAAATGGCATCAATGGGAAAGAAATATTGTTGAAGAAGTTAAAAAGGTAGATTATGCATTTCTGGATGGGTCGTTTTTTAGAGATGGCGAACTTAAAAGAGATATGAGCAAGATTCCACATCCATTTACAACTGAAACAACAACGCTTTTTGAGAATGAAACATTAGAAACGAAGAATAAAATTCATTTCATTCACTTTAATCATACTAATCCAACTATAAAAGAAGTACATCCTTTAAAAGATAGTATTCAAAATTTAGGATTTCGTTTTGCTAGGGAAGGCGATATCTTTGGGCTTTAGAAAGCTTATATATTTCCTAAAAAAGGTTTAATTTTTTTGAATATTCCGTAAATTGCGACACCAAAAATCAAGTTTAGTTACGAATGAAACAAATTACACCTTATAAACCAAAGTATAAAGTACGCATAGTAACCGCAGCTTCACTTTTTGATGGACACGATGCATCTATAAATATCATGCGTCGCATCATTCAAGCCACGGGCGTAGAAGTGATTCATTTAGGCCATGATAGAAGCGTTGAAGAGGTTGTAAATACTGCCATTCAAGAAGATGCTAACGCTATTTGTTTAACCTCATATCAAGGTGGTCATAATGAATATTTTAAATATATGTATGACCTTTTAAAAGAAAAAGGAGCAGACCACATCAAGATTTTTGGTGGTGGTGGCGGCGTAATTCTTCCAACAGAAATTAAAGATTTAATGGATTATGGTATTGCTCGTATTTATTCCCCTGATGATGGCCGCGAAATGGGATTGCAAGGGATGATTAATGATTTGGTGCAACAATCAGATTTTGCTGTAGGTGATACATTAAACGGTGAAATTGATTTACTTCAGACGAAAAATTCAAAAGCAATAGCGAGAGTCATTTCTTCAGCTGAAAATTTTCCGGAGGTCGCAAAAGAAACGCTTGAGACCATTCATAATAAAAATAAAACCTCAAAAACCCCGGTTTTAGGAATTACAGGAACAGGAGGCGCAGGAAAATCGTCTTTGGTTGATGAATTGGTGCGTCGTTTTTTAATTGACTTCCCAGAAAGAACAGTAGGATTGGTATCCGTTGATCCTTCAAAACGAAAAACAGGAGGAGCCCTTTTAGGCGACCGAATCCGGATGAATGCCATCAATTCGCCAAGAGTATATATGCGAAGTCTGGCAACACGGCAGTCTAATTTGGCATTGTCAAAATATGTTAATGAAGCCGTTGAAGTATTGAAAGCTGCCGAATACGATTTGATTATTTTAGAAACTTCAGGAATTGGGCAATCTGATACCGAAATTATCGAGCATAGTGATGTATCTCTTTACGTCATGACACCAGAATTTGGTGCAGCAACCCAGTTGGAAAAAATCGATATGCTTGATTTTGCCGATTTGGTTGCGATTAACAAATTTGATAAACGAGGTTCTCTTGATGCGCTGCGAGACGTAAAAAAACAATACATGCGTAACAATAATCTTTGGGATGTTCCTCAAGATGAGTTACCGGTTTACGGAACGATCGCATCACAATTCAATGATCCAGGAATGAATACGCTTTATAAAGCGATCATGGATAAATTGGTTGAAAAAACGGATGCAGATTTAAAATCGACCTTTACCATTTCTGACGAGATGAGTGAAAAGATTTTTGTTATTCCACCATCGAGAATACGTTATTTATCTGAAATTTCAGAAAACAATCGTGCTTACGATAAAAAAGGTTTGGAGCAGGTTGAAGTGGCTCAAAAACTCTACGGAATTTATAAAACGATTGAATCTGTTTTAAACGTTATTGCGAGTGAAACGAAGCAATCTTTTTTTGACAAATACGGACTTGATAATGATGAGATCCTGAAACTAGTTCGGGATGACAATCAGGATTTTATAAAACTCCTTATTGCAGAATTCGACCGCGTAAAACTAAATCTTGATCCCTACAATTGGGAAGTCATTACAGGTTGGAGTGAAAAAGTAAATAAATACAAAGATCCAATATATTCCTTTAAAGTTCGTGGTAAAGAAATTAAAATCGAAACACATACGGAGTCGTTATCTCACACACAAATTCCGAAAGTGGCTTTGCCTAAATACGAAGCTTGGGGCGACATTTTAAAATGGTGTTTACAGGAGAATGTACCGGGAGAATTTCCTTATGCATCGGGACTCTATCCTTTTAAACGTACAGGCGAAGATCCAGCACGAATGTTTGCTGGCGAAGGTGGTCCGGAACGTACAAACCGTCGTTTCCATTATGTAAGTATGGGATTGCCGGCAAAGCGTTTATCTACAGCGTTTGATAGTGTCACTTTGTATGGAAACGATCCAGATTATCGTCCAGATATTTATGGAAAAATTGGAAATGCAGGCGTTTCAATATGCTGTTTAGATGATGCTAAAAAATTGTATTCTGGTTTTAATTTGGCAGATGTGATGACCTCCGTAAGTATGACTATTAATGGTCCGGCACCAATGTTATTGGGCTTTTTTATGAATGCTGCTATCGATCAGCAATGCGAATTGTACATCAATGAGCATGGATTAGAAAAAGACGTTGAAGCGAAAATCGCTAAACTATATAAAGGAAGAGTAAGACCAAGTTATAATGGTGAACTTCCCAAAGGGAATGATGGTTTAGGATTGATGCTTCTTGGCATCACCGGAGATCAAGTGTTGTCGGCAGATGCGTACCAAGACATTAAAACAAACACGATTGCTCAAGTAAGAGGAACTGTGCAAGCCGATATTTTAAAAGAAGACCAAGCACAAAACACCTGTATTTTTTCTACAGAATTTGCTTTGCGACTCATGGGTGATGTGCAAGAATATTTTATTGATAATAATGTGCGTAATTTTTATTCGGTGTCTATTTCAGGCTATCATATTGCCGAAGCTGGAGCAAATCCAATTTCGCAATTAGCATTTACTTTGTCTAACGGATTTACATATGTAGAGTATTATCTTTCAAGAGGCATGGATATCAATAAGTTTGGCCCCAACTTATCATTTTTCTTCTCAAATGGTATAGATCCTGAATATGCCGTTATTGGTCGGGTAGCTCGTAAGATTTGGGCTAAAGCTATGAAGCATAAATACGGAGCAAACCCAAGAGCACAAATGCTAAAGTATCATATCCAGACTTCTGGTCGAAGTTTGCATGCGCAAGAAATTGATTTTAACGATATTCGGACAACGCTTCAAGCCTTATATGCTATCTATGACAACTGTAATTCGCTACATACAAACGCTTATGATGAAGCCATTACCACACCGACTGAAGAATCCGTGCGGCGGGCAATGGCAATTCAACTCATTATAAATAAAGAATTGGGTTTAGCCAAAAACGAAAACCCAATTCAAGGGTCTTTTATTATTGAAGAGCTCACCGATTTGGTTGAAGAGGCAGTCTTAACAGAATTTGACAGAATTACAGAACGTGGAGGCGTTTTAGGCGCCATGGAAACCATGTACCAACGTTCTAAAATACAAGAAGAGAGTTTGTATTACGAAACTTTGAAACACAATGGCGAATTTCCAATCATTGGTGTGAATACATTCTTGAGTAGTACGGGTTCACCAACTATTTTACCGGCCGAAGTGATTCGTGCAACAGAAGATGAGAAGCTATTCCAAATTAAAACTTTAGAGAATCTTCATAAAGCAAAAGATACAGCTGCTTTGCTAAAAGAATTACAGCATAAGGCGATTCATAATGAAAACATTTTTGAAGCTTTAATGAAGGTTTGTAAAGTATGTTCTTTGGGTCAAATCACGAATGCCTTGTTTGAAGTAGGCGGACAGTATCGCAGGAATATGTAAGCAGAGAACCACTTTTTCTATTTCAGAAAAAGTGTGTGAATCGCTTATTCCGTGCTTGCCTCGGAATCTCAAAGCCTGGATCCTAATATTCAAGAGTACCAATTTTTGGCTACAAAAATTGTGTGAATCGCTTATCCCGAACTAACCGGTATTGAGTCTTTCGAAATGTTGAAGAATCTTTTTGTGAAAATAGAGAATATAACGTATTCTGTGCCGTTCACCTGTACTCAAGGCAGGCTTTGTCAGGGGTTTTTCAATCGAAATATCTTTTCGCTTTTAATAACTTAATTAGTTTTGTAACTTACTGCAAATTAATCAACTAAATATTTTATCATAAAAATTTTAAAATTCATGGCGGTTTCTGTCATAATATTTGCTCTTGCCACTTCATGTAAATCCGATAAAAAAGAACAATCTTTAGTAGATGAGATTGCCAAAGTAAATACCAACAATATAATCGAAGTTGTTGCTAAAGATTTCACGTTTACGGTTGTGGATACCATTCTTTCGGGTTGGTTTACTTTTAGAATGAAGAATACCGGCATGATGGATCATTTTTTGCTGTTAACAAAACTACCAGATTCCTTTACCATTGATGATTATTTAAGAGACGTGGCAGACGCATTTGGTGTGGCATGGGAAGCTCTTAAGGCAATAAAACCTAAAGAAGAAGCCTTTGGTCTTTTAGGAACGAATATTCCAGAATGGTATGCCTCGGCAAAAGCCATGGGCGGTGCTGGATTAATTTCTGGTGGTGAAACAGCCATTAACACTTTGAAATTGGAACCTGGGTATTATGTTATGGAATGTTATGTTAAAACTGAAAACGGACAGTTCCATACAGACTTAGGCATGATAAATCCTTTAATAGTTTCAGAAGAAGTTACAAAAAATGAACCACCAGAATCTAATGTGCATATATCGCTTACTAATGATAGCTTAAGTGTCAAGGGAAAAATTAAGGCAGGTTCAAATATCTTTGCCGTGCACTTTAATGAGCAACAGCCCTTTGGGTTAGGCAATGATATCCACATCGTTAAAGTTAACGACAGTACTAATTTAGACGAAGTGTCTCAATGGATGGATTGGTCTAATATTACAGGACTGGTATCTCCAGGACCTGACGTTTTTGTTGGAGGTATTCAAGAAATGCCTGTTGGTTATATAGGATATTTTAAATGCATTCTGGAACCGGAAGATTATGCGTTTATTGCCGAAACGCCTTTAGGTAGATTTAAGAAATTTACAGTTGAATAGTTTTTAAATCACGACAAAAATTCGTATATTTGAGACAAATGTCGTGATTATGAAAAATTATAACCAGCAACAAGCTATTAAAAACTTGGTAAGCGAGCCAGAAGTATTTTATGGCTTAAGTAATAAATACGATCGCATTATTAGTATTCTTGGTGGTAGTGTAAGTGTTGGTCGGGCTATCAATAACGATATTGATCTTATAGAAATCACACGTAAAGGCTTGCCTAAATCAGTTGTAATTACTTTAAGCGAGATTTTAGGAATATCTATGGAACAAATGAGTAGTCTTATTCATGTGTCACATCGTACAATACAACGTAAAAGCGATACAGATTTGCTTAATGTGTACAGTACAGAGCAAATTCTGGAAATTGCCGAAGTCATATCCAGAGGTATTGAGGTTTTGGGAACACTTGAAGCTTTTACAAAATGGTTGCAAGTAAAACTTCGGGTTTTAAATTACAAAACACCTCTAGATTTTTTAGACACTACTTTTGGCGCTAAACTTATTAAAGATATTTTGGGTAGGTTAGAACATGGTGTATATTCTTAACGACTGCTTATTTTGAAAATTTATAGAATTTCCAGAAAAAAGTATATCAAAGACTTAAGTGGTGAAGGTTCACGTTTGTTTGGTGGTCGCTGGAATAGACAAGGACATAGTATGGTGTATTTTTCTGAACATTTATCACTTTGTGTATTGGAAATTTTAGTACATACAGAGCAACAATTATTAACAGACGATTATTGGTTCATGGAGGTTGAAATTCCTGAAGCTGAAATAGAGTTAATTGCAAGAACCAATTTACCTAAAAATTGGCGAGCTAAATCTCCCAATTCTATAACTCAAGATTATGGCTCAAATTGGCTTGAAAAAGGAAAATCTTTGGGTTTGGCAGTGCCTTCAGCAATTTTGCCGATAGAAAAAAATATAATAATAAATCCAAACCATAAACAATTTTCAGAAGTAAAGATTCTTAAAACAGGAATTTTAGATTTGGATTCTAGAGTGTTTTAAGTGATATTCAAAATTACGAAGTATTTAGCTACTCTTTTTCCGTAAATTTACACAAGAAAAATGCGTCTTTTTAAAGACTTTTGCGTCTTATAGATATAACTTAAAATATAAATATCATGAAAAATAAAGAATGTACTTGTACATGCGAAAGCTGTACAAACGGGCAATGCCAAAACTGTACTTGTGAGAGCTGTACCTGTAGTGGTTGTAATTGTTAGTTAAAAACACAGACCAATTAAGTGCAAGTGAAGAATCATAATTGAATCTTACTTGCACTTTTAAAAATGCATAAAATGACTACGCAAACTATTTGGGAAACTTACCATCAGGATGTGAAGCAATTTATTCGCTCTAAAGTAAGAGAAGAATATGTTGCCAATGATTTGTTGCAAGAAACATTTATTAAAGTCCATACAAAAATTGATACCCTGCACGATCAAAACAAACTCAAATCTTGGATTTTCACTATTGCTAGGAATACTATTTTAGATCACTTTAAACAGCATGAGAATTCTAGGGAGTTTTTTGAAAATGATTTAATTCTTGAAGAAGAAAAACCAGTACATAACGAAAAGGATTGTTTACATGGTATTATAAAACGCTTGCACAAAAAATACAGAGACCCTTTATTCCTTTCTGATATTAAAGGCATGAAGCAAACCGAAATTGCCCAACAGCTTAACTTACAATTATCTACTACAAAATCACGTATTCAGCGAGCAAGAAAACAAATAGCACAAGGCTATATGGCATGTTGTGACTTTAAATTAAATGAAAAAGGCTTTCTGGTTGGCGAAGTTAAAGATAAGGCAGATTGTAAAGTTTGTAGTTAGAACCTTATAAGGTTAACGTCCAATGATACTGTAATTTGCGAAATTTTTTAAGCTCCTTACGCAAAATTGGTAAAAAATCTTTTCCATTACTGTTAGCGTGCTCTAAACGATAGGAGTTTTTATAAAGTAAATTTGTAAGACGCTTAACAGATGCAACATGTGTATGTTTTTTTTCTGAAAATCGCGCAATCTCAGCTTTAATGATTTCCGGGACTAATGATTCTGACTGCTGTACAATATCTCCAGAAAAATAAATGTGTTCATCTTCGGTTCCATCAACTCGTAATGGCGCTAAATCATAATTTAAATAGCTGGATATTTTTCGCGAAAGCGAAAAAATTTCCAGTGCCTTTTTATAAATAGGCAAATCCGACAAATGAGATGGTGTTGTGTATAACATGTTTTCTATAGCAATGACACAAATTTAGCTAGTAAACAGTAATCATACATTTAATAATTAAAGCGTAATAGTTATTTTTGTTTAAATTATATTAAATTTATAAGATAAAACTTTAAAAATGAAAATAGATACTACCAATTGGAAGATTTTAGAATGTTTGCAACACAATGCAAGACAATCCAATACAGATATAGCTAAACAGGTTGGTGTTACATCTCCTGCCGTTGCAGAGCGTATTCGCAAGATGGAGGATGCTGGAATTATTGAAGGTTACTATGCCAAACTATCGTATTTTGAAACAGGACATCAGTTGAAAGCCATTATAATTCTCCGTGCTTTTATGGGTAAATTAAAACCTTTTTTGGAGAAGGTGATTACATTTAAAGAGGTTGTAAATTGTTATCGCATTACTGGAAACGAAAATATTGTCATGGAGGTTGTTTTAAAAAACCAAAAACATTTAGAGCAGTTTATCGATCAATTAATTTCTTATGGTGAAACAAAAACACAAATCGTATTATCTAATATTGTGGAAAACGGTCCAATAGTGAATCGAAACTAAATTTAGCATATAAATAAAAGTTAAAGTTTAATGCGATACATTACGCATTCCCTTTTATTTTTTTCTTTTTGAACCAGTATCTGGACGAAGGATTAGTATGCAATCCGTTAGTGAAACTGCTAAATTCATGCTAATGAATTCAAAAATCGTCTGGATTAAAAGGTAAATCATCATCTGGATCTTTATCGTCATAATGTATTCCGGGCGGATTAAAAAGGCCCCAACGATCGATAATATAGTTCCATGGATCAAAGGTTTTTACCCATTCGGCAAACAACACTCTAAAGGCTTCAATTTCCTGTCGCAATAATTCTAGATGTTCAATATCTTTAAATCCGTACATTTCCAAGCCTCTTGTGTCTGTGGCAATCTCTCTTGCAGCTTTTCTAATAATGGCCGCGTTTTCCATTTTTAAATCGTAAGGCGTATCTACATCGTAAACACCAGCAATTTTTGCAGGAATCATACAGGCGTTTTCCATAATATAATCGGCATAATTATTAAGGATTTCACTTTCTGGATCATCGTTATTGCTACGGTCTTCAATAATGACAATAATACGTTCTGAAAGATGTAAAATTTCTTTAGCCTTTTTATATAAGGACATGTTTTCCCATGGTTCTTTTTTTTGGCTCACAACACTTTCATTTTTTAATTACTAGATGAGGCAAGCTATCCAAATTCCAATCTATAACCAATCCTCCTGCTAAACTTTGAGCGACCTCTTTTCCATATAAATATTCACATAAGTATAGTGCAGCTTCAAAGCTTTTCGCACCTCCAGCCGAGGTGATATATTTGCCGTCATGGACAAACAACACATCCTCTATGATATCTAATTTTGGAAACATCTCTCTCATTTTATCAATATCGCTTGGAAAGGTTGTAGATACAGAGTTGTTAAGTATTCCAGCTTTAGCTAGAACAAATGCACCGTCGCAATGCGAAGTAATAAATAGTGCTTCCTTATCGACTTTTTTTACAAAATTTATCATGGCATTATCTTCTAAATCGGTGTCCAAGTGATGCTCTGCACTTGGCACAACCAAGATATCAATTTTAGGCAAAGCATCTTTCACATAATTATAATCAGGAAGAATTCGCAAGCCCTCAAATGTTGTAATGGCACCATCTATATTTGCCACGGTAAACACATTCATTGGTTTAATGCTGTCTCTAAAAATAGTATGCTGAAAAATATCGAAAGGCGCCGTAAGTTCTGTATTATAAACACCATCCATAATTAAAAATGCGACGTTATACCGATGAGGTTCTAATTCAGGAAATTGCTTGTGCTGTCCCGATAGCAATCGGGATTGATTCAGAACCTCATTATTATTTGCTGTTTTCTTTTCTTCGGAAGAATTACAACTCCATAGCGCTATTAACAGCAGGAATACAATATTTTTCATCGTCATTATTTAAGTTATTAGCATTTTTTTTCTTGCTTTTATAAACTGATTCAATAGAAATAATAAGAGTACACATACTGCTGCGAGTAAAGATATTATATACCAGGTATTGTCAAATCCAATATTATTTACCATTTGCAAACCTGCATTGTGTCCAAAAATATGTGCCATAGAAAATGCAATGGAGTAGAGTGCCATGTATTCCCCTTGGTTACCATGTTTGGCTTGTTGCATCGCAAATGCATTAGAAAACGGAAATGCAATCATTTCACCTAAAGTCATTAAAAACATACCGATAATAAGAACACCTACCCAAGAGGTCATCGTTAAAATTATAAAACTTAAGCCAGTAAGTATGGCTCCAAACAGCATGAGCCCGGATTTTGTATATCGGCTATTTTCCAACCATTTTATGAGTGGCATTTCAAACACAAAAATTAAAAGACCATTAAGCCCTAACAATAAACCAATATTGAGTTCTGATAAGGCATGAACATCTCTGTAATATAATGGCATGGTTGAGAAATATTGTAAGAATACAATGCCAAATAGCATCATAGCGCCTAAAAATATTAAGAATGCTTTATCGTTGTAAGCAGATTTTGGGTTTTCAGTTTTAACATCGTCTAGTGTTTTTGCCGTTTTCGGGTTAAGTACATTTAGGAGTACAATACTTGCTAAAATACAGGTAATCCCATCCACCCAAAATAAACCACCGTAACTTAAAGTTGTTATAATTATACCACCAATAGCTGGCCCTGCCGAAAAACCAAGATTTATAGCCAAACGAATTAAGGTTACCGATCGTGTTTTATTTTCAGGTTTACTATAAGCACTTAAAGCAACAAACATCGCAGGGCGAAACATGTCGGCAATAAGCATCACTAAAAAGATACCAATACAAAAAGAAACGAATGTGGTTAAAAATTGTAAACCAATAAATAATAAGCCGGTAGTTACCAAACTAAATACCATGACTTTGTAAGAGCCTATTTTGTCGGTTAATTTTCCGCCCAGCCAAGATCCAACGACTGACCCTAATCCAAAGGCGCTCATGATCCAACCTACATCTTTTAATGTAAATTCGAGACTTGTGGTTAGGTATAAAGACAAGAATGGAATGACCATGGTTCCAGCCCGATTTATAAGTGTTATTAAGGCGAGCCACCATACTTCTTGCGAGAGACCTCTAAAGGTGTTTATGTAATTATTAAAAAGTGTTTTCATTGAAAAATTTGGTTTTTCATTTCCACAAAAGTGGAAATCATATTGCTCTATTTTTGATTGATGTGATTCTGGTTTTTGTCAGGATTAGTTCAGTTTCATCAATTCAAGAATTGATAACTTCAGTAAAAATAAAAAGTCCAACTGTACAGTTGGACTTTTACATATTGTAATAATTTATATTTATATCACCACAATATATAACAAGCCCAACTTCCTTGTGAAATGGTACATTGTTGCTTATAAATTGTGACGTTACGCATTTTTTTTATTTCTTTTGATTGGTCAAAGCTATGTAAAATATTCTTAAGTTGTATTTTTGAAATGAAAAATTATCTTAAATGAAAACACTTGCCTCATTATTCTTGATAATAATTTGCATTATGAGTTGTGCACAAGATAAACAACCACTTTTAGGAGATACCGAGTTTCAACGCGAAATAAATGCGCAATATAAAGATGCTACAGAGTCGCCTTTAAAAGAAAAATACAGAAAGCATTTTAAAGGTTTAGACTTCTTCAATTTTGATTCTACCTACGTTGTTCGGGCCAGTTTTAAAAGAACGCCAGACGAAAAACCATTTAAGATGAAGACGACTACGGACAGACTTCCTGTGTATGTAAAGTATGGCGCAGCCACATTTGTTTTGAAAGGCGAGACTTTTACATTAAATGTTTACCAAAATCAAGATTTAATTGTGAAAGAAGATTATGAGGATTATTTATTCTTACCTTTTCTAGACCAAACCAATGGTAATACAAGCTATGGCGGCGGACGATATGTAGATACTAGAATTCCTGAAAGTGATGTTTTAATTATTGATTTTAATTCGGCATACAATCCGTATTGTGCGTATAACGATAAATACTCTTGCCCAATCGTGCCGAGAGTAAATTATTTACCCATTAAAATTGAAGCTGGTGTAAAAGCTTTTGATAAGCATTGATTTTAGTCTTCAGATTTTGGTCACAGTCTTCAGAAAACAAGGTTCTATGAATCTTTTCGTTTCTATGTGAATCTTTGTACAATAATTTTTAGCCTCAATTATTTTACTATAAACATGCCAAAAAACACTGCAAGAAAAGCAATAATAAAACTTGCAATAGTGTAAACAGCGAAACTTGTAAAGTCTCCTGATTTTAAGAATACATGATTTTCGTATGCAAAAGCCGAAAAGGTTGTAAAACCACCGCAAAAGCCAGTTGCCAATAATAAGGTGTGATTCTGCGAAAGGGCTTCATTTTTGGCTGCCAGACCCAAAATAATGCCAATAAGTAAACTTCCTAAGATATTGGCAGCAAAGGTGCCGTAAGGAATTCCAGTTTCGGGACTGTTAAGGTATTTTCCAATGATGTATCGTAGCACACTTCCAAAACCACCACCAACAAAAACGAGTAAGAGCTGTTTCAAATTAAGATGTTAAGTTGTTTGTTGTTGAGTCGTTCACTGCTTTCTGAATTTTATTCATCTCTAATTGGGATATAAATTTCCGTAACCCAATCGGCAGGATTTGGGTAATCACCAGGATCTGTCGTGTAAATTTCAAACGGTTTAATAGTCTCGTCAAGCGTTAACCCATTATCTTTTATATGATTATAAGCGACTTGCCATGCTTCACCTAAATTGGTATAATTCCCTTTAAGCGTTGCTTTTAAAACATTTACTTTAGGCATATAGTCACACAAAATTGTGTTTTCTCCAGGAATAACAATTTTTTCTTTAACAGGAATGGCATTACTCATAATGACATTTCCGTTGTCTTGATTCATCTCATTGTAAATAGTAAACGGCATCCCATTAAAGGCGATATTATTTACACTCATGTAGGCCACAATGTCGCCATATTGTTTTCCCATAATACTACTTATATTGCTTGATGTTGCCGATGTTGTTTTATACAAATAGAATCCGCCACCATACTCAGTAACACCATCAATTTTAAGGCTATACACTTTCATACTTGAAACAATTATACTATCTAACTTCTCTAAGCCACGTTCAAAATTCGGGCCTATTTGCTTTTCCATACCACCAGTAAAAGTAGCATAGGCCTTAAAACCAAAGGGCAGGTCTTTTCCAAAAATATTCCAGGTGACTTCGGTAGAACCATCTTCATTTGGACTGAAATTCCAGGCAATATCTGATGGCGGAAAATCTTCAAATTGCATTTGCATATTAATAGAAGTATGTTCTGTAGCATCAAGTATTTTCATCGTCCCGGTACCATCCTTATCTTCCCAAGAATATGAACCGCCAACACCTTTGGTTTGTTCCGAAAGCATTATCTTTACATCTGGATCTGCTTCTACCCAAGCCGACCATGCTTCCCAGTTTTTAAAGTCAATCACATTATTATAAACTACAGCCGATGGTGCCTTAATCGTTCTTACTCTGGTAACACTAAACTCATTAGGTTGAACAGCAATGTAAATAGCAGTGCCAATAATGGCTATTAGAAGTAAAAATAATATGTACTTAAAATATTTCATCTGTTAATATTTATTGTTTTTATCTGTCATATGTAATTCGCCAATAATCATTTTGTTTGGTAATATAATTGTTATGGCTCATTTCATTCTTTTTTTATTATGATGTAAAATCAAAGATAATCAATTTTATACTACCCTAATAAATATTACATTTGCAACTTAACGAAAAAAAATACTATGAAATTAAATTCAATACTTGGTATTGCCATATTATCAGTTGTTCTTTTGACTTCCTGTGGCGATTCAAAACCGAAGGATATTAAAGACACTCAAGATTCAAATCAAGAAATTGCTTTTAACTACAAGGTCGAGCAATTTGCAGACATTAAGGTATTGCGTTATCAAATTCCGGGATGGGAAGATTTAACGCTAAAAGAACAAAAATTGGTGTACTATTTAACGGAAGCTGGATCGTCAGGTCGCGACATTATGTGGGATCAAAATTACAGACACAATCTTACCATTAGAAAAGCCCTTGAGCATGTGTATACCAATTATCAAGGCGATAAAACGACTGATGAATGGCTTGCTTTCGAAGTGTATTTAAAACGTGTTTGGTTTAGTAATGGTATTCACCATCATTACTCTAACGATAAATTACCAGCTGAATTTTCTTCAGATTATTTAAAAACATTACTTACAGAAACCAATACATCTCTTGAAGGTGAAGCTTTTGACGTTATCTTTAATGATGCCGATGCTAAAAAAGTAAATCAAGCAAAAGGTGTTGATAATGTTGGCCTTTCTGCTGTTAATTTTTACGGTTCAAATGTCACAAACACCGATGTTCAATCTTTTTATGCTAATAAGAAATCACCAAACCCGGATAAACCTCTATACTTTGGACTGAATTCTCAATTGGTTAAAGAAAACGGCGAATTAATAGAACGTGTTTATAAATCGGGTGGTTTATATGGTAGTGCCATTGATGAAATTGTGAAGTGGTTAGAATTGGCTAAAGGCGTTGCTGAAAACGAGGCACAAGGCAATGCACTGGGCATATTAATAGATTATTATAAGACTGGCGATTTACAAACTTGGGACGATTATAATGTCGCGTGGACTGCTGCAACCGAAGGGAACATTGATTACATCAATAGTTTTATTGAAGTGTACAATGATCCTCTTGGTTATAGAGGTTCTTACGAAATGTATGTGCAAATCAAAGATTTTGAGATGTCAAAAAAAATGGCAGTATTGTCTGAAAATGCACAATGGTTTGAAGATAATTCGCCTTTAATGGACGCACATAAAAAGAAGAATGTAGTAGGTGTTACTTATAAAACGGTTAATGTTGCAGGTTTGGCAGGTGACTCTTATCCAAGTTCTTCAATAGGTGTTAATTTACCAAATGCGAATTGGATTCGTTCTACTGTTGGTAGTAAGTCTGTGTCACTTGGAAACATTATTAATGCAGGAAATAATGCCGGTAGTTCAGGTCGCTTAAAAGAATTTGTTCATGATGAAGAAGAGTTAAAACTTGAAGAAAAATATGGACAATTGGCCGATAAATTGCATACGGCTTTACACGAAGTTATTGGTCATGCTTCAGGGCAAATAAATCCTGGCGTTGGCACTGTAAATGAAACGCTTAAAAATTACAGATCGACACTAGAAGAAGGTCGTGCAGATTTAGTTGGGCTTTATTATCAATACAATCCTAAATTACAAGAGCTTGGTTTAGTAGAAGATTGGAAGGCGGTTGGAATGGCGGCTTACGATGGCTACATTCGTAATGGTTTAATGACACAGTTAATTCGTTTGAATTTAGGAGACGATGTTGAAGAGGCTCACATGCGAAACAGACAATGGGTTTCTGCTTGGGCTTTTGAAAAAGGACAAGTCGATAATGTTATTGAAAAGGTAACCCGAGATGGAAATACCTATTATAATATTAACGATTACGAAAAACTACATGAGCTTTTCGGACAATTATTACGAGAAACACAACGTATTAAATCGGAAGGCGATTATGTAGCAGTTGAAGCTTTAGTTGAAGGATATGGCGTAAAAGTAGATCAAGCCATTCACGCTGAAGTTTTAGAGCGCAATAAACAATTTACAAGTGCACCTTATAGTGGTTATGTGAACCCTGTACTTGTGCCAGAAACAAATGAAGCAGGAGAAATCACAGCGATAAAAGTGACACAGCCAGAAACCTATTCTGGGCAAATGTTAGACTATAGTAGTCGTTATAGTTTTTTACAGGAAGTGAATTAAAATATTAAGTTGAATAGGAGAAAGGCGTCTTAAACGAGATGCCTTTTTTATTTAAAAACAAACTTGATGGCCACAATAAAAAGAATAAAAGAGATAAAGGCCAATAGCACCCAAATGCTTCCTTTATAATAACGCTTGTGTAAATTGAGGTCCTTCCTATAAGTGTAAATCAAGACGGCAATAAAAACAATTGCAAATAAAATTCCGAAAACCCATTGCCCTTTACTGAACATATCTTTATTTTTATGCAAATTTAAGAATATAGAACAAAAAATTAAGAACCAAGACCATTTAATTAATGTATTTTAATCGAAAAGAATTCCTCGAGGCTTTGCCGCGGGGTTTCCGCTGAAATTGTCATTCCCGTGAGCCTGCCTGTTCGGCAGACAGGAACGGGAATCTAAATAATAGAATTTTGGTTTTTGACCCTAAAGGTCAAAATAAACGAGCGAAAACCCTCTATGGCTCTGCCTCGAGGATAGTTTGTTTCAAGAAATTCTTTTTTTGGTTTTTTTGAAACCGTGAAATCGTATTGTAATTAAACTATTGACTGTCAATTTTCTGAAAATTAGGCTTTTTTCTTTTTTCTAAAAGCGTAGCAATCTTATATCTTTACCGGACAATTGGAAATGAATCAAAAATAAATTCAATGAAAAATAAAATAGAAGCCGTAAAAGCATTTCATGAGGCATTTAAAATTGGTCACAGAGAAACCCCAAAAGCCGATTTGGGTCTAGAAAAAAATAAACTGCGCTTTGATTTGATGAAAGAAGAAAACGAAGAGTATTTTGAAGCTGCCAATAATAATGATTTGGTTGAAGTAGCCGATGCACTGGGCGATATGCTATACATTTTATGCGGTACCATTATCGAACATGGTTTGCAGCATAAGGTCGAAGCCGTTTTCAATGAAATTCAACGTAGCAACATGAGTAAATTGGGAGACAATGGCGAACCAATTTACAGGGAAGATGGTAAGGTGTTAAAGGGTCCGAATTATTTTAAGCCTAATATTCAAGAAATTCTTGAACGCTAATGCTTTTAGTTGTTAAGGTGATAGGCGCTAAGTTGTAAAGATGTTGAGTTGTCGATTATAACCGCATTGGTTTTTTAACAACTTAACATCTTTGCAACAAATAGCTAAACTTTATATCTCCAACCAAATTTGTCTTCAGTCTTATTGGTTTGAATATCTGTAATACGCTTTTTTAATAAGGCACCATAGCTGTTTTCCAATTCTGGTAAATCGTAGTCTGTATTTTTATATCCAAATGCAGAAATAGGAGAAATAACGGCAGCAGTTCCTGCGCCAAACATTTCTTTTAAACTTCTGGTTTTTGCAGCCTCTACAACTTCTTTAACGGTTATTTTTCTAACCTCGACGGCAATGCCTTCATCTTTGGCAATTTCAATAATGCTTTTGCGTGTAATACCATCTAAAATCCGGTCACTGGTAGGGCCAGTAATAAGCGTGTCGTTTATTCTAATAAAAATGTTCATCGCACCAGCTTCTTCTATGTATTCATGCGTGTTGTCGTCAGTCCAGATTACTTGATTGTAACCTTTATCTATAGCTAACTGTGTAGGATAAAATTGTCCAGCGTAGTTCCCGCCAGCTTTCACGAAACC
>CAXMOQ010000026.1:18973-22692 GCA_964195015.1 uncultured Flavobacteriaceae bacterium
CCATTTGCCGAACGCGAATATTTTTCTTCAATTAAAACCTTAACTTTTCCTGAAAAATAAGCACCAGAGGGTGCGCAAGCAATAATAAATTTATATTCATTGGCTGGCGAAGCATGAAATCCTGTACCTGAAGCAAAAACAAAAGGCCTAATATATAGCGAACTGCCTTCAGATTTCGGAATCCAGTCACGATCCAATTGTAATAGTGTTTTTAAGCCTTCCATAAAATGGCTTTCTGGTAATTCTGGAATTGCCAAGCGTTTAGAAGAAATATTTAAACGCTTAAAATTATCTAAAGGACGGAATAACCAAACATCATCTTGAGCGTCTTTGTAAGCTTTCATACCTTCAAAAACAGATTGTCCGTAATGAAATATTTTTGCCGAAGGATCTAATGTTATAGGTTGATAAGGAACAATTTTTGGTGTTTGCCACATACCATTATTATAATCACATTCGAGCATATGATCAGAAAAAACACTTCCAAAAGCTAGATTTTGAAAATCTACGTTTTCAATGTTCGACGTTGCAACCTGTACTATCTCAATGTTTTTAACTAAATTATCCATACTATACCCTTATTGAAGCAACAAAATTAAGTAATAATCATGGCATAAAAAACAGAAACCTTTTTTTAAAATAATTATCTTTACAAAAAACTATTCTACCTTAAAAAGATGAAAAAGATATTCACACTGATTGTTGCATTAATCGTTGTTATCTCTTGTAAAAATGATACGATTGAATATCAATCCTTCGGCGATAAAATCACTTTAGAGAATCCCATGAAAGTGCGTGCTATGACCGAACAATATAATGCGATGAAACTTAATGATAGTATTAACACCAAATTGATAGCGAAGGTTGATGAGGTCTGTCAGGCAAAAGGTTGTTGGATGAAATTAAATTTGGAAGATGGCAATCAGGTCATGGTGCGGTTTAAGGATTATGGATTTTTTGTGCCCAAAGATATTGCAGGAAAAAAGGTGATTATTGAAGGCAAAGCCTTTGTTGCCGAAGTTTCAGTTGAAGAGCAACGCCATTATGCGGAAGATGCGGGGAAATCTTCTGAAGAAATTGCAAAAATCAATGAACCGAAGAGAACCTATTCTTTTGAGGCCCATGGCGTTTTGTTGAAAGGAGAATAGTTTGAAACGAAAAATAATAACCACAGCCGATGGTTCTAAAACCATTCAAATTGAAGACTGGGATGAGCAATACCACTCTAAACATGGCGCTATTCAAGAAGCCTATCATGTGTTTATTAAACAGGGCTTATTTCATTTTTATAATAAACAATGTCACCTTGAGCGTAGTCGAAAGGTGTCTTCAGAATCTCAACAAAACGTATCCATTCTTGAAATAGGTTTTGGCACAGGTTTAAATGCATTTATTACCATGCTTGAAGCTGAAAAGCTTGGCGTAAATGTCGATTATGTTGGAATTGAAGCATATCCAGTTTTAATGGATGAAATCGAACAGTTAAATTATTCATCGCAATTATTTGTAGAAGCTGAAGTTTTTAAAAAACTTCATAAGACATCTTGGGAAGAACAACACGGCATATCGCCAAATATGAAGCTCACAAAACGCCAATTGCAGTTTTCCGAAATCAGCGATATAAACACTTATAATTTAATATATTTTGATGCTTTTGGAGCTAGAGTGCAACCCGAACTATGGACAGAAAGTATTTTCGAAATTATGTACGACGCCCTTAAAGATAAGGGTGTTTTAGTCACCTATTCTGCGAAAGGCAGTGTACGTCGTGCTATGCAGGCAGTAGGTTTTACCGTCGAACGACTTCCGGGGCCTCCAGGAAAGCGTGAAATGCTTCGTGGAATGAAGCATTAGGTGGAGCCAAATGTTTTTTGTAAGCATTAGGTGGAGCCAATGTTTTTTGTAAGCATTAGGTGGAGCCAAATGTTTTTATGTAAAGCATTCGGGCAGCAAAATATTACGCGCTTCAAAATAATCGTCATTACAAGAAACGTTGCGATGAAGTAATATTTTCAAAAGTAACAGATTGCTTCTCCAGATTCACATAGGAATCGTAATAACCTAAATTATTATAGAGACGTTAAATCTGTTAAACCTTACTTAACAACATTATAAACAGAACATCATTAGGTAACTTTATACAGAAATCAAAAAAGGAACAGATGAAAGTTTTAATAACAGGTGCAACTGGACTTGTTGGAAAAGAGATTGTTAAGCTTTGTCATGTCGAGAATATTCAAGTTAATTATCTTACAACTAGTAAATCGAAGCTTAAAGACGAAGATAACTACACAGGGTTCTATTGGAATCCAAAGCATAAGATTATAGATGTTAATTGCTTTCAGGATGCTGACGCCATTATTCATCTGGCAGGAGCAGCGGTTACAAAACGCTGGACAACAGCTTATAAAAACGAGATTATTGAAAGTAGGGTAGATGCAACAAACTTTTTATTTCAGACTTTAAGAGATCATAAGCACACCATAAAACGAATTATTTCGGCCAGTGCTATTGGAATTTATCCAGATTCCCTGACGAATTATTATGATGAAACAGAAGCACAAATTGATAACTCCTTTTTGGGAAGACTTACTCAACAATGGGAGGAAGCAGTTGATGCCTTTACTAATTTAAACATGAATGTTGCTAAAATTAGAATAGGTTTGGTGTTATCTGATAAAGGCGGTGCTTTACCACAAATGATGAACTCTATTAAGTTTGGATTAGGAACGGCTTTTGGCAGTGGTAGCCAATGGCAATCGTGGATTCACATAACCGATTTGGCACAACTTTTTATGTTTGTTCTGCAACATAATTTAAATGGCATTTATAATGGCGTCGCTCCAAATCCCGTAACGAATAATGAATTAATCAAAGCTATTTCAAGAACATTACACAGACCAATACTCTTACCCAACATTCCAAAAAACATGATGAAACTTATTTTGGGCGAGATGCATACATTGTTGTTTTTAAGTCAGCGTATAAGCTCAAAAAAAACAGAAGATTTAGGCTTTAATTTTAAGTATCATCATTTGCAAACGGTACTTGATGATTTGGTTTAGCAGGGGACGTAAACATTTTTATAATTTCTCTTTTTACAGGTTCAACTTTTTCAATAGTCTTTCAATAGTTTTTTAAAATCATGCTTTCCGTCCAAAAGTCTCTACACCTAAAAAGCTTCTGCAAAATTAAAATAGACCCCCTTGATACCATTAGCTCCAAAGCCCATATCTAACCGAAGGTTGATATCATTCTCACTATCTACTTTTATTCGCAATCCTCCGCCATACGAAAACCAAAAACCGTCAAGAGCTAGGTCTTTATAGTCATGCGCTACACGTCCTGTTCCTACCCATCCTACAAGCCCGAAAATTTTCCAAACAGGCATCCGGTATTCGACTTGTGTATCTACCAGTACATTATCACGCAGAGCACCTTTGTAGTAACCTCTCATTTTATTTTCTCCACCAAGCATGGCAAGATCATAGAAAGGGACATCACCAACTAATCCAGTTAAGCTGGCCTGAAATGCAATGACATGTTTTAGCCAGGGACTAAAATATTTCCTAGCATCTAATTCTAACCGACTAAACTGGTAAGCACTTCCTAGAGATTTTTGGTAAAACAAGAGGCTAGTCTTTATTAATGCGCCTTCGTGTGCATTGTAACGATTATCTCGGCTATCAAACACTACTGAAACACCAAGGCCAAAGTCT